>DATHRQ010000083.1:0-7495 GCA_035465095.1 Anaerolineales bacterium
TCCAACGCTGTTCAAAATATCCCAGGATACGCCCAACGTTTTAGCTTTCGCTTCATACGAGTATGCAACAACGCCGCCTGCGAAATATTCGGACGAGCCCGGCACGTTTGTAATTCGATGCCCTATCAATCCGCCCGTGCAGGATTCAGCCAATGCCAGCTTCAAGCCCTGTTGTTGCAATAGTTTTCCGATTTCAACTTCAAGCATGTTTCTCAATCGAGCCTTTCTCGCCGATAAAAGCCTGCACAGTTTTATTGAGATTATACACGTCACTACCAGGATTTAATCTCGTGGAAACGATAAACTCCAGCGGATTTGCTGGAGTTTATCGTAATTCCCATCCTCTCGAAGAGGTTAGAAATTAGTTTATCTGCGGAATTGTTTCCTGGATTACCGGTATGAAGAAACTTACCAATCCAGCGACGACGGCGGCAATGCAGCAGAAGATCACAATGCCCGGCAGAAACAAAGCACCCGCTGCCTGCCCCCACCCAATTTGGTTGACTGCCTTGACCGCCATCAGCTCCAAATAGATCGCATAGAGAGCCAGTGCCAACCCCAAAAGCCCAAAACAGGCTCCCACATAAGGAACGGCAGCAAACAAGGTAAACACAGAACTTATCAATGTAAACGGAACGGTAATTGCGGCAAACACATAGGCAAGCTGTTCAAACGTGCCCGTTCCGCCAAGCAGCCTCGCCACCCATTGGACCACTCCTGTAAACGCCGCAAAGAACACAACCCCCACAACTGCGCCAATCGGTGCACCGCAGACGACAGAGAGTAAAGTGGGGCTGGTCGCACCAGCCGGCAACCCTTCAACACCAAGTTGCTGCATAAACTGTTCCATCATTGGCCCCTGCATCAGCGATCCAACAAAAGCATTCACCAGGGAACCAATAAAAACCCATAGGAAGGCAGTCGAAACCTTTGCATTGGACGATGAAGCAATCCTGGCATAGGTTTGTTCGCTGGGCTTGGTTACTGCATCCATCCAGGTTGAAAACCAACTCGAAAATCCGGCCGGTTCCGGTTCCGGAACCATGGGCGTGTTCATTTCATCGTTCATGACATTCTCCTTATAGCGTTTCACACATTATTCCATAAATCCACATGAAATACAAATAGAAAATAAAATTCGATACTTGCAGTAAAATTGCCTCCCATGGAAATCTCAGAAAAACTGCAATCCATACTCGCCACCCTGCCAACAAAACCCGGCTGCTATCTGATGAAGAGAGCCGACGGAAAGATCGTTTACATTGGCAAGGCCATCAATTTGAAGAATCGCGTGCGCTCCTATTTCCATGCAGAATCGAGCTACGACAACAAAACCCGCCGCCTCGTGGGTGAGATCACAGACATCGAATGGATCATCGTCGGTTCGGAGCTTGAGGCGCTCATCCTCGAGATGAACCTCATCAAGAAACATCGCCCGAAATACAACATCCGCCTGAAAGATGACAAGCGCTATCCATACATCAAGGTCCACTGGGGCGACCCATTCCCGAAAGTGACAGTTACACGGCAAATGATAGATGACGGCTCGCGTTATTTCGGCCCCTACTCTTCGGCCTGGGCTGTCTACCAGACCCTGGATGTGCTGCGCAAGATATTTCCTTATTTGACATGCGATCGCGAGATCACCGGGTTGGACCAACGCGCGTGTCTCTATTACGACATCAAGCTGTGCATTGCCCCCTGCATCGGAGCCTCCAACCAGACCGAATACCGCCAAATGATCTCCGATCTGATGAACTTTCTCGGCGGCCACAGCGAGGATATCATCAGGCGCCTTGAACAGGAAATGCAAAAAGCATCCGAAGAAATGCGTTTCGAGAAGGCTGCGGCCGTTCGCGATCAACTCAAGGCAATCCATAATATCATCGAGCGGCAGCGCATCGTCTTTGCCGCAGATTATATCGATTCGGATGTGCTCGCCATGGCGCGCAGCGACGGGGAAGCCTGTGTGCAGGTCTTCTTCATCCGCGGCGGAAAACTGATCGGGCGCGAGTACTTCATCCTCGAAGGGACGGAAGACTCAAAAGACAACGAAGTGTTGGAGCAATTCATCACACAGTTCTACACAGAGGCTGCCAATGTCCCGCAACAGGTCATGCTCCCGCAGGAATTGGAGGAAGCCAGGATCATCAGTCAGTGGCTGCGCTCCAAGCGAGGCGGAGAGAAAATGGAATTCTTCGTTCCGAAGGAGGGACAGCCGCACGAACTTGTCCAGATGGCGACCGAAAATGCGACGGAAACATTGCAGGCCCTGCGCGCTCAATGGCAGGCGGATGCCCATAAGCAGGAACAGGCATTATCAGAATTGCAGGAGGCTTTGGATTTACCAGAGCCGCCAAATCGCATCGAATGTTACGATATATCCAACACACAGGGAACCGCGATCGTGGGCGCCATGGTTGTGTTCACACAAGGCGTGCCGGACAAAAAACTGTATCGCAGATTCAACATCGAAAGCGTGGTTGGCGCGGCTGACGATTTTGCGTCCATGGAGGAGATGCTGACGAGAAGGTTCCGCAGATGGAAAGCGACCCAGGAAACAGCAGACCAGCCCGGGGCGAAGAAAGACGCGTCCTTTTCCTTCCTGCCAGACCTGATCATTATCGACGGCGGCAAGGGACAGTTAAGCCGCATCGTCCAGGTTCTGGAGAAGTTTGATCTTTTGGACAAGGTGCCCATTGTGGGTCTCGCCAAACAGCAGGAGGAGATCTTCTTTCCCCACAGGTCAGATTCGCTGTTGTTACCGCGTCATTCACAGGGACTGTACCTTGTCCAGCGTGTTCGCGATGAGGCGCATAGATTTGGTATCACTGCTCATCGCAAAAAGCGTCAGAAACTCGGCATGGCGTCGATACTGGATACAGTCCCCGGCATAGGCCCCGCGCGCCGTAAGGCACTCTTGAAACATTTTGGATCTGTGGATAAGATTAGACAAGCTTCACTCGAAGACTTAAGAAAGGTTGTGCCTGAGAACGCGGCACATTCAATAAAGGCACACTTGGAATGAAGGATATCTGGACCGTCGACGATGATGAAGAAATGAGCCGCGCCATCGGGCTGATGTTGAAACTGCTCGACTGCGAGGTAACAACCTTTTATAACGTCCGATCTGCTGCGCAATTATTTGCATCCGGCAGAAGACCAGATTTGCTTATTCTGGATATCAATATGCCGGAAGTGACAGGTCTGGATATGGTGGAGTTCCTGCGGCGCCGCCCCGAGACGAAACATCTGCCGATTGTGATGCTCTCCTCAGAGGTTGCAGATACAATGGTGGATAGAGCGCTTGAACTTGGCGCCGATTCGTATGTGACAAAACCAGTAAGCATTGAAGAACTGGAAAAGGCAATGGCAACTGCCTTTTACAACCACTTAAAATCGTGAGAGGAAATGGCAAAGAAAAAATCAAAGTACCAACCAAAACCCACTGAGACCGACACGACCCCTACGTCCACGAAGATTATGCGGATCATTTTCATTATCTTTTCGATCATGATCGTGCTGTCCATGGTGCTTTCAGCGACGGCATCCTTATATTAGAAGTTTGCATACATCTGGATGACGAGCAACAGCAAAGATTTAACAAAAATAACACTGTTCATATTTCTATTTTCAATCTACCCCAGTTTGGCTCTATTGGCGGCTAACATCCGGGAAGTCGAAATGACAGTGGTTATACGGCCGCTGCTTCTATCCCTATTGGGAGCGGTAATAATCAACTATATAATTCTCCTGGCAACCAAAGACTGGGCAAAGGCATCTCTTTACACGGCAGCCATCCTGATACTATTCTTCGTACACGGACATATAGTCCGGGCCCTGGTCGACAGTTTGGACATCGCAAAAAAAGAAAGCATTGAAGGGGCATCCTATGCAGGGGTAACCGTGATCGCGGCATTGATGTTTTACTTTATCAGTAAAGCAAGAAGCAGCTTAATGATCTGGGTCAACATGCTGAATACGATGTCCATTGTGCTTATTCTTCTTCCGATTATGCAAATTTCGGCTGTAAAGATTAAATCGGTCAATGGCCCGCAATTATCAACGGAAACTTATTCGGAAAACACACCATCACAAAATCAACGCCCGGATATCTACTACATTATTCTCGATGGATACAGCCGGGCAGACACACTCGAAGTTCTCGGATACGACAACTCTAAATTTCTGAGACAGCTTGAAGAAATCGGTTTTTATATCGCCACCTGCAGCACGAGCAACTACAAAGCGACAGCTCTGTCCATGCCCGCTGCATTAAATATGGACTATTTATGGGATGCCATACCTAATACAGGTGATAAAGATATAAATGTTAGCCTCCTTTACGATTCGCTGGTACACAATCGTGTTCGAAATGAGCTCGAACAGAGGGGTTATAAAACAATAAGTTTTCAAACAGGGTATCAATGGGACGAATGGACTGATGCCGATTTGTATATAATTCCTACAAATGAATATACTGCCGATGAAATCAAAAGATTTCCCATCACCCCATTCGAATATCTTTACCTTAGAAATACAATTCTCTACTCGTTTATTGAAAGCGGCCGCTTTGCAACACAAAGATACTATGAACATTACAATCGGGTGATTTTCACCCTGGAGGAACTTCCCAACATTGCGTCGATACCAGGCCCAAAGTTCGTCTACGCCCATATCATGACGCCGCACAATCCGTTTGTCTTTTTGCCTGACGGGTCACTTAATACCGACAGCCGCTACTACGACTCGGAAAAAGGGTATCCCAGCAATTCCGAACTCTTTACGCCAGGCTACTTGAACAGCATCCAATTCCTGAATTCACGGTTGCCAGGTATTATCGATGAAATCATCAAGAACAGCGGTACGCCTCCAGTGATCGTCCTGCAAGGCGACCATGGCTACATCATCCCAGAACGACGGTACAACATACTGAACGCCTATTATCTTCCTGGACAGGAATATGATGGTTTACTGTATCCATCGATCACCCCAGTAAACACCTTTCGCATCATATTCAATCAATACTTTGACATGAACATGGAATTGCGGGACGACTTGATGATTCGGGCAGATATAGGCGGTCCTTACAGGCAAGGAAGATCCAAACCCTTTCCAGAATCCTGTCCTTGATCGATACGGGGTCGAAGAATGTTATAATCCCGCCGCGCGGCTAAAAAGTCGTTTTTAATTTCAAACATCGTCATTGCGAGACTCGCAATAACAGAGGACCTAAAATGCTCGACAAACTTAAAGGCATAGAGGAACGCTACGAACTACTCGGCAAAGACCTGCTCGAGGTGGGCGACGACTACCAACGCGCTGCGGAACTTAATAAGGAGCGCGTGGATCTGGAGGAGATCGTAGAAAAAGCGCAGGAATATCGTCAGGCCATGAAAAGCTTTGACGAAGCCCGCACAATTATTGAGACTGAAAAAGATGCGGAACTGATCGCATTGGCGGAGGCCGATATCGAAGATCTTACTCCGAAGATCGAGACGCTTGAAAATCAGATCAAAACCATGCTCATCCCCAAGGATCCACGTGACGAGAAGAATGTCATCATGGAAATCCGCGCAGGTACCGGGGGTGATGAGGCGGCCATCTTTGCAGGCGACCTGTTCCGCATGTATTCGCGATATGCAGAAAATCAAAACTGGAAAAATGAGATCATGTCCGAGAATGCGACCGGCGTAGGTGGATATAAGGAAATCATCTTCGAGGTGCGCGGAAAAGGGGCGTATTCAAAGCTCAAATATGAATCCGGCGTACATCGCGTCCAGCGCGTACCTGCCACAGAATCACAGGGACGCATCCACACATCCACGGCCACCGTCGCTGTGATGGCGGAGGTCGACGAGGTTGAAATTGACATCCCGGAATCTGATATTGAGGTCGAAGTGTATCGCTCCTCCGGTGCAGGCGGGCAAAGCGTACAGAAGAACTCAACAGCCGTACGCTTGATCCATAAACCGTCTGGCATGGTGGTCACCTGCCAGGATGAACGTTCGCAGTTGCAAAACAAATTACGCGCGCTCAGCATTTTGCGTGCCCGCCTGTATGAAATTGAAGAAGAGAAACGCCGCGCCTCCATCGAATCAGACCGCCGTTCGCAGGTGGGCACGGGCGAACGGTCTGAAAAGATTCGCACATATAATTATCCACAAAACCGCGTCACCGATCACCGCATCGGCCTGTCCAATTACAACCTGCCCGCCGTCATGGATGGAGATATCGACGGATTCATCGAAGAACTCTCCCAACGCGAAGAAGCAGATCGGCTCGCCGCCAGCGGCATGGACGACGATTAATGGAGTCACCTTCGTCAGACAATAATTTTGCAGGATGAAAAATACGCTTCTTTCAGACATCACGAACCATCTTGCCCCGATCAGCAGTTCCCCCGCTTTGGAAGCTTCCGTCCTGCTTGCACACGTCGTCGGCAAACCCCGTTCCTGGGTCCTTGCACATCCCGAACTGACACTGTCAAACGAACAAAACGAAAAACTAAATGTCTCGCTGACACGCCTGGAGAGTGGCGAGGCATTTCCCTATGTGCTTGGGAATTGGGAATTTTTTGGTCTGGACTTTAAAGTCACGCCTGATGTACTTATTCCACGCCCAGAAACCGAATTGCTTGTTGAAAAAGCAATTGCCTGGCTCAATAAAAACCTCGAACGACAAAATATCGCAGATGTTGGTACAGGCTCGGGCGCTATAGCGGTCTCGCTTGCGGTCAACCTTCCAGATGCAAGCATACTTGCAACAGATATTTCGCCACAGGCTTTGGAAGTTGCGAAACATAACGCAGAGAAGCAAGGCGTAAGCGACAGGATCAATTTCATCGAATGCGACTTGCTCCCTCACCCCCAACCCCTCTCCCAATGGGAGAGGGATGAAGGGGTGAGGGAAATCGATGTAATATGCGCCAACCTTCCCTACATCCCAACCAAAACCCTTCAAAAACTTCCTATTTTTGGCCGCGAGCCCACCCTTGCCCTCGACGGTGGAAATACCGGATTTGAACTTATCCAACGATTAATGCAAATCACCCCCGAATATCTTTCGCCGAACTCCCTGATGTTGTTCGAGATCGAAGAAACGCTCGGCAGAGAAGCGACCGCCCTTGCACACCAATTCTTTCCCAGCGCTGTAATCGAACTCCACAAAGACCTCGCTGGCCGTGACCGCCTGCTGCAAATTCAACTCCCATGAAAACTGACATACTTTCTGCAAACTCCCCCAACACGATCGTCAAAGCCCTGGGCATCCTAAACTCCGGCGGGCTGGTCGCCTTCCCTACGGACACCGTTTATGGCGTCGGCGCACTTGCATTCGATGGAAATGCCGTTGAATCGATTTACGTTGCCAAAGACCGCCCTGCTGAAAAAGCGATCACCATCTTGATCGGAGATCTGGACGATATGGACAACGTCGGGATCAATATCCACAGGGACGCATACAAACTCGCTTCCCGTTACTGGCCCGGACCGTT
>DATHRQ010000084.1:0-5286 GCA_035465095.1 Anaerolineales bacterium
TGGCTCGATCAAATGGAAACCGAACACGACAATTTGCGCGCCGCGCTGGAATGGTCACTGACAAGTTATCCTATTAAAGCCCTGGAACTTGCAAATGCAGTTGGCGGCTTTTGGAGCGCGCGCGATTACAACAACGAAGCGCGCTCCCTGTGCGCAACCATACTGGAGAAGACAGAATCGACAGAGAACATCGATGGATTGCGGGCTCAAGTGTTTGCCATATTGGGATGGACATCCATCACTACCGGGCATCATAAGGAAGGGCGCGTCGCCGCAGAGGAAGGCATCCGACTGGCTCGAAAAGTAAATGAAACAAAAATAATTATCCGTTGTTCTGGAATCCTGGCGCTTTCCTGTCTTTTCCTTGGTGACATTGACGTTGCACTGAAAGTTGCTGAAAAGGCTGAAATATTGGCCCGCAAGGAAAACCTCGGGATAGAACACGCGATGATACTGACAACTCTCGCGCAGTTGACTTATACAACATCGCATGATGCCCCCCGCGCAAAAGCCTATGTAGACGAAGCCGTGAAGGTGGGTAAAGATGCAGGCTTTCAGTGGTCAGATTCGATGTCTGCCTTCGGAATGGCGCAGGTGGCCGGTATGCTCGGTGACCTTGAAGCGGCCAAAGAAAAATTCAAGGAAAGTGAAGAATATGCCCTCAAGTTTGGCAACAAACGGATAGTGTACTCCAGCCGGTCTGAACTGGCGCACATACAGCGCCTTCACGGCAAATTGGATGAACCCCTGGCAACCTATCGTGACCTGCTCCCCAAGTGGAATCAACTCGGGCACCGCGCGGCGGTGGCTCACGAGTTGGAATGCATCGCCTTTATTCTAATAAAAAAAGAAGAGCCTGAGCGTGCAGCCACATTGCTTGGCGCGGCGGAGGCGATCCGCACACAGATCGATTCGCCGATGACACAGAAGGAACAGGAGGAATACAACAATGAAGTTGCTCGTTTGCGCTCAGGAATGGATGACGATGAATTCAAATCATATTGGGCAAAAGGAAATGCCTTGACCATAGATGAGGCGATAGAGTTGGCATCAGATGAGTCTTACACTAAATTCACTACTCCTCCATAACGTATGGCTTGGCCGTCATCGCCAAAGTTCGTGGAAAACACGAATCATCAACCACACTAAAAGTGAGTGTATTCTCCTGTAAATTCCACTTATACACATAACTAGGCATATCAATACACGGGAAAGTACCGGTTCCTTCATCAAACGTTATCTGATCCTCGTCCACGGTGTAGCGCCCGGTGATCGTGGCTCGAGGTGCGCGGATGGTAAAGTCGCCAGATTCGGTGAAAGTAATCGAAGAGGTTCCAATCATCAACGAGTCACCAACTTGAATATCGTCGGCGGCCGTAAATGTGGCAGAGTACGTGCCAGGCGGAATCGTTGCCGCCGTCTGGTTTCCCTGGCAGCCAACCAAAAGCAGCATGAGAATTAGTGTCAAATTGATACAGAGTTTTTGACTTGAGATTGCGATTTGTGTTTTCATTTTCGATTCTCCTTTCTGTCAATTCGGCTTCACATAGCTCGATCTTCTCCAAGATATATTCTCATTTCCAAAATGATGAATCGGGTTCTTTGTGCCAAGGCCGAGAAGAGAATTGACAAAGCAACCTTCTCATCTTAAGATACTATGGTGACACATCAAATGCATAATCATTTTCCGCACAAAAACCCGCACAAATCAATTCGTACCATGCCTCATTATCTCCGGCGGAAATAAGAGAGAGGCAGGATGGCTATTCAGTCATGCTCTATAAAGTGACGTTTGGGCAGTGGCTCAAGAGACGACGAAAGGCGCTCGATTTCACGCAGAAAATGTTGGCGGAGAAAGTCGCGTGTTCCATCGAAACCATCTACAAAATCGAGGCGGGTAAACGTCAACCATCCAGGCAAATTGCAAGACTGCTGGCAGACCACTTGAATATTCCCGACAAAGAGCGCAGCGCATTTGTCAACTTCGCTCGCTCAAAAAACAACTTGGTCTTCCTAAATCAAAATGCCGCAAGTGCACCCTGGCGGACGCAATTTCTTCCCCCAAACAACCTGCCTGCACATCTGACATCTTTCGTCGGCCGTGAACACGATGTCACAGCTGCTCGTAAGAAGCTCCTGAGCAACAACGTGCGTTTGCTGACCATGGTTGGTCCGCCCGGTGTTGGAAAGACACGGCTTAGTCTTCATCTCGGCGACGAGGTGTTGCTAGACTTTCCTGATGGGGTCTTTTTTGTCGAACTGGCGCAAATTACGAGTTACGAATTAGTGGCGGCCAGAATCGCACAAACAGTCGGTATCGAAGAAACAAATCGCGGGTCATCGCTAGACAATTTGAAACAGGCGCTCACTGAACGCCACCTATTAATCATTCTGGATAACTTTGAGCATATTCCGGACGCTGGTCAAACTGTCAAGGCCATCCTGACAAGTTGCCCATTGGTGAAAATCGTCGTCACCAGCCGTGCATCATTGCAAATGAGAGGCGAGAAGCTTTTTCGGCTGATGCCTTTGGCAATGCCCCGGGAAGATACCTCACACAATGTCAATCATTTGCTTGAATATGCCGCCATCCGATTATTTGTCGAACGCGGGCAGGCTGTCGAGCCAGCATTCAGCCTAACCGAAGACAACAGAGATGCCGTAATCAAACTTTGTAAGAGGCTGGATGGGTTGCCGCTGGCAATCGAGATCATTGCGGCGCGCATAGCATTCTTACCCGCAACCGCACTCTTAAAAAGTTTAGACATGCACCATCTGATGCACTCTCCAGGTACACGCGATATGGATCCCCGGCACCAATCCCTCAACGCAGCGATAACCTGGAGCTACAATCTACTCAGTGAACCCGAACAACAAGTATTCCGCAAAATGGGTATCTTCCATGCAGGTAGTACGATGGAGGCTGCTGAGTCCGTGTGTGAACCGCCCGGAACCATCCTCGAGAGTCTTGCCATATTGGTCAATGTGAGCCTCGTTAAAAAAACAACAACGGGTAGGGATGAACCTCGTTTCGAGATGCTGGAAACGATCCGTGAATATGCCTTGAGTCAGCTGGCTGACCATCAAGAGATCGAGCCGCTACGCCGCCGACACGCAGATTTCTTCCATAAATTAGCATGTACATCGGAACCAAAGCTGAGAGGGACAAATCAGGCATTATGGCTTGAAAGACTGGAATATGACTATAGCAACCTTCAAGCTGCCTTCCGGTATTATCAGTCGAGACACGAATGGGAAACAGTGCTCGAACTGGCTGGCGCGCTGTTTGAATTCTGGGTTTATCGAGGTCACCTACTGGAAGGGTTGAAAATGATGAATGCGCTTCTGACGGAAACTCCTGATGATGAGAACCTCATAATCTTACGGGCTAAAGTTTTGAATGGAGCCGCCATGCTGGCAAATTTTGTCGGAGACCTTTCAACTGCTGACCGCCATGCAGAACAGGCAATGATAGCGGCACAGCGAGCCGAGGACGATTGGAATTTCGCCTTTGCTTCCATATCTATAGGAATGATGCATACGAGGCATCAGGAATACGAGGTTGCGGAAAAGATCCTCAAAAAAGGGTTAGCATCCGCACGCCGAATCGATGAGAAGTGGTTGATTGCCACTTTGTACAATGGGTTAGGTCATGTCGCTCGCATACAATCAGATTACGAACAGGCACTTGCTTGTTATGAACAAGGGCTGGCCGTGGTGCAGGAGATCGGACATCTCTGGATTGGCGCCCATCTCCTAGCTAACATCGGACTCGTATCCCACGCGCAGGGACAGTACGATAAGGCTGATACTTTCTATAGAGAGAGTCTTATGAACAGTATTCAGTTAAGTGATGAGCGCGGGATTGCCATGGCTATCGAAAAGTTAGGCGGGGTGTCTGCAGTCCGGAAACAACCTGAGCGTGCAACAAAGTTACTGAGTGCAGCAGCAACTTTACGAAAACGCAGAAATGCTCCTCTCGATCCGATAGATTATCAACAACATCAGGATTTTGTAGACACAGCTCACAGCCAACTGGATGAAATCACCTTTGCAAATGCCTGGAAGGAAGGCGAGGCTATGTCCTTAGAACAGGTAATTGCCCTTGCCCTTGACGACTCGCAAGATGCCAACGAGATCATTCCGCTGTCTAAGACAAGGCTTAGTGAAACATAACACTAGACAAGCGGCCATACACTGTCATAGGAGCTCATTGACGAGGTGTACAGGGGCTCGTCAATGCTATATAGGTCAAACTTATGGCCATCATCCTTAAAACAAAACG
Organism: Anaerolineales bacterium; assembly: GCA_035465095.1. Classification (GTDB taxonomy): domain Bacteria; phylum Chloroflexota; class Anaerolineae; order Anaerolineales; family Villigracilaceae; genus Defluviilinea. The sequence goes on from DATHRQ010000084.1 coordinate 4,286, forward strand.
TCTCATCCTCCGACATCAAATCATGGACGATTTGGATGATCTATGGGCACTCTATTGTGACCCTGAAATCACAAAACATATCCCCGATGCGCCCCGTTCGCGTGAAGAAGCGGATTACATACAACACATCAATGAGACATGCTACCGTCTGGTACGCGGCGATACGCTCATGCGAAAAGTGTTAAGCGACTCGGCGCTCGGAATAACGATCCTCCGTTCACTCCCAGAAGTGGATCGTGAACGCATTGGGTATGCTGGGTCATTCCTACGGAGGAAATACTGTCTTATTCCATGCCGCACTGGATGAACGTTTCCGTTTTTCGTGCTCAAGCGGCGCAGCATGTTCTTATGGTCACAAAATAGCCAATAATATTGGCATCGAGGCGGCAGAGATCATCCCTGGTTTTGTAGCACGGTTCGATATTCAGGATCTGGTGGCTTGCTTCACCCCCACGCAAGAGCCTGATTCTGTCGGCAACGGAAGACATATACTCACAGGACGCCGATGCGGTTATTTACAAAGCATTGGAAATTTGCAAAGCGGCAGGACTTGCATTACCGGTTGAACACTTACGCTATACTGGCGGACATGCACTAACGCAGGAACGTTTCGACGGCATTGTGGAATGGTTTATGAAACAAATGTAGACTGACCATACCCCGTCTAATATAATTCAATCGACTTCACCTGGCTGTTATTGAAGAAGATGCATTCAACCATACCTTATCGCGATCATTTAAAAATGCGCGTCGCGCTTCAGCGACAATTGTCTCTGGCACACCTGGTAATCCAACCACCCAGACTTGACGCATCGCCAGAACGCGTTCGATAACCAGATCCGCAACGTGACGGAATCCAGCGCGGGCGATTCCTTTTTGTGAGGCGATGTTGTCGAGGTCAGCACCAATCCATGCACGGCTTATGTTTTTTGCGCGCAGTTCATTTAGGATATATACCAGCAACGCGCTATACAAACCCTTCCTGCGAAAATCAGGTGCGG
>DATHRQ010000085.1:0-2493 GCA_035465095.1 Anaerolineales bacterium
ACTTTTGGCTGAAAATGTAACTGTATGCCTGGGACAGGACGATGTCTCGGACGCCTACTACCCCTATGGACGGATCAACATGCTCGAGGTCGCCTTCCTCGCCGCACATTTGCTCTGGATGACAACCGGGCGTGAGATCGAAACCCTTTACGATATGATCACCACGCACGCAGCACAGGCAATGAATGTGGAAAACCATTCTTTACAGGTTGGAAATTCAGCAAACCTGGTCGTTTTGGACACATCAAGTATTTTGGAGGCGCTTCGTGAGCATGCCGCACCCAAACACGTCATCATGAATGGGAATATAATTGACCCGGTCAAAATGAAGGCAGTTGCCGATTCAGGGACATGGAGTCCATGAAAACAACGTCAAAAATTACATCTGCTGTTATGACGGGCCTGCTGTTAGCCCTTTTGGGGTTACCCGTCATAGCAATGCTGACAAGTAATTTTCCAGAACAGACAAGGGCGATCTGGGGATTGGCGCTTACATGGATCGTGGCTATCGCCCTGCTCATCCTTGTCAAATACGGAGAGGGACGTCCCTATAGCAGCATTGGCTTCTCGCCGATAACCATCAAGGAAGGGTTGCTTGCCATCGGCATCGGGATCGTGCTTTCCATAAGTGTCCCGCTATTGACTCTGCTCGCAAGCCAGTTCCTGCCCTCAGCCGAGGATGGAAGCATCCTGGATGCGACAGTTCAAAACTCCTGGCAGATGCTTCTGTTGGGCGTGTTAACTGCGGGCATAACGGAAGAGATCATCTTCCGCGGCTATCTGATCGAACGGCTTCAAGAATTGACGGGCAGGCCGCTTATCGCAGTGGGCGTTTCTGTCCTGGCCTTTGCACTGCCCCATATTCTCAACTGGAATGTTACCCATGTGCTTGGCGTCGTCCTGCCATTGGGGCTGATACTATCCTGGCTCTACCTTTGGAAGCGCAATATACTATTCAACATGATCGTTCACGTCGTGATCGATCTTCCACTCGTGTTCATTGCGCTCGCGTCTACTTAACCTCAACAACTGGAGAATTTTTCCATGCCGCAATTCATCACACAAAGTCTGGTCGCCGGAATACTGGCAAGTTTCGCCTGCGGGCTGGGCGCACTGCCGCTCGCGATCAAAAGCATCGATCTTCAAAGGCACACAGGCATCGCTTACGCGGCGGCCGGCGGTCTTATGTTCGCTGCCTCGGTCTATAACCTGATCCTGCCCGGGCTGACATTATCATCATCGATCATTCGATTCGAACAAGCCGCGCCTGTCATCCTTGGCATTTTACTGGGCGCAGGCTTCTTATCGCTGACAGACCGTTATCTCTCCCATGAGCGTCTTGAACAGGCAAATTGGAAACGGCTTGGCAATAGGGCCCAACTTCTGATCTTTATCGCCATGTCCGTTCATAGTATCCCCGAGGGAGTTGCAGTGGGTGTTGGATATTCATCTGAAACCGTGTATTCAAATAATCTTGGAAACTACATCGCTCTCGCGATTGCGATCCACAATATCCCGGAGGGGCTTGCCGTAGCCGTCCCCATGCGGGCGGCAGGCGCTTCGATCTGGAAGTGTTTCTGGGCCGCGGTTCTGACGAGTCTGCCTCAGCCGATCGCTGCCGTCCCCGCCGCATATCTTTCCTGGCTGTTTCAGCCGATCATGCCGATCCTGATGGGATTCGCCGCTGGCGCAATGATCTTTCTGGTGGTACTCGAGTTGATCCCCGAAGCCCTGCACGAATCGTCCCCGGTCAAGGTCGCATGGGCATTCACGCTTGGGTTTTGCGCGATGATCCTGGTTCAGGTTTTGTTATAAGAACAATCTGCGTGGCTGGAAAATTTGGATTGAATTGAAAGCCGCCTGAAGATTGCTCGAAGGCGGCTTCAAAAACTGGCGTCTTTTGGCAGTTTCATATCTGGCAATGGCAGCCTGAATAATGTATAGTTCAGATACTTATAAAAAGTGATGCTGGCTTGTCTTTAGTGGAGTTGCCAATTACCATGCAAAATTTCCCTTATGTCACCGATTATATAAACGATATCTTCGATAGAGAAAAGGCGCGGCTGGACTACAAAATCATCCGCCCGTTTTTTACCATCCCATTTTTCTTCCTTCGCATTGTACTTGTCCCTTTCAAGTTCGTCTTTCATCGTCATGAATGGGGATTCGAAAAGAAAATCATCGACGGTATTCTGGCACTTGGCATCAAATATTTTGCTTCCCATGAAGCGCTCAAATTATTGATCCGTCACGTCCAGATCGAACCGCTGCTTTACCGTTACCTGTTATCCGGCACGCCCGAACGCAGAGAGCGGACCGGGGAAATGCTCAAGGGAATCGACGGGGATTTCAGCGTCAACTCCGTACAGGACATTCTTGACCACGGGCTGACAATTTGTCACGACAATCTCTCCTATGAGATCTTCGAACGCTTCGATAAACAAGCCTTTCTGGACAATATCGACTTCTATCGAAACAGCAGGCCGGAAGACC
>DATHRQ010000086.1:0-4316 GCA_035465095.1 Anaerolineales bacterium
GTTGATCGTTGATGCGGGAGAAATTGGAATAGCGCTGTATATTTTCAGCGGGGAATGGACGGGAGGAGAACTGATTTCGTCAAAAGAGGGTAAAGCAGAATGGATCGATTTTGATCAGATCAGCGAATTACCCGTTGTGGAGGATTTGCCGATCCTTTTGGGTAAAATCCACGTGATGAAACGCGGCGACGAACCTTTCAGCGCGCGATCATTTTATGATGATGACGGGAAATTGATCGTGGAGTTTGGTTGATATAAGGCAAAGCCGTTTGGGAACGCAGAGCACTTGAAATCTATGGTTCACATCATAATAAGGAACAAATTTATGCCAACACACAACCACATCAATTACATAGAAATACCTGCCAAAGACCTGACTGCGACAAAGAAATTCTTCGGCGATGTCTTCGGCTGGACTTTCGTAGATTACGGACCTGACTATTGCAGCTTCAGCAACGAGGGTGTGGATGGCGGTTTCTTCCAATCTGACTTGACAGCCTTCACAAGCATGGGAAGCGTTTTGGTCGTTCTATACAGCGCCGAACTTGAAGCCACGCAATACAAAGTCGAAGAATTGGGAGGAGCGATCATTAAGCCAATATTTTCCTTCCCAGGCGGACGGCGCTTCCACTTTGCCGACCCGAATGGCAATGAATTTGCAGTGTGGTCAGAAGATCAAAAAGAATAAATTTCTTTGAACGTAAAAGTGACTGTCTTGCTTGAGATGACAGTCACTTTTTGATTATCTGGGATATCCTTCATGTAAAATCTCTACCTTGCATTCTTAACTTTTTTCCAATACCGAAGCAAGCCATCCGCGCTCATGCCGAGCGGGTTGGCTACTTCGTAGGCTTTTACCACCTCTTCATCCAAACCGATCTCCTCCCCTTCTGCCATCATCCACTCCGTAAAGCTTTGGCGAAGTTCTTCAATGGGCGGTTCAGCAGGCATGGCGTGTTCCAGCCAGCGCGCAGCAGAATCCAGTCCCTTTTCGACTTCGTCCAATTGCCAATCCGGATCGTCGAAGATGCCGAAATGTGTCGGCGCGATGTGCGTGAACTTTTCCCTGCGAAGTCGGTTAATACTTTCGTGCCAGCGCTCGAGGTGCAGTTCCGGCGGTGGCATCGGCACACGCAGATATGGATAACCGGGAATCCGCACGCCGCCCACATCGCCACTAAACAAGACATCTTCAAACAGATAGGAAAAATGATGCTCGGCATGACCGGGTGTATGGATCGGCAGAAAACTAAAATTGCCGATGACGATCTCTTCCGCGTCATTCGGGACGTTGAGCTGATCCTCGGGTACCGGCAGAAACTCGCCCCAAAGAGTCTCCATGCGATCACCGTAGATGCGGGTTGCGCTGGCAATCAATTTTTCGGGGTTGAGCATATGCGGCGCGCCGACGCTGTGTACGTAAATTTCCGCACCTTGTTTGGCCAGCCAGCCCGCCGCCCCGGCATGGTCGAGATGGATGTGCGTCAGCAGAACGTGTGTCACATCAGCGGGAGATAAGCCCTCCTTTGCCAGACCAGTTGTCAGCGCGGGAAGAGTCGAGCCGGGTCCAGATTCGACGAGAACGACAGAATCGCCCTCTCGGATCAAATAAGCCGCGATGGCCTGCGGCCGTCTCTGAAAATTCAGATCAAGTGTGACAACACGGGTAGACGCCATGCTGACTCCTGGGAAAATGTATTGGCAGAAAAATTGGAAAGGACTTCGGACAGATCGGCCTCGCAATAAACGGGGCAGACCGGTACATTGCGCTCGGTAAGGGACGCCGCGAGTTCCTCGTTATTTTTGCGTCCGCCAAACGTATGCGCCATCAGCAAGACGACGACGGGGCGCAGGTTGCGCATTTGCAGACTGTCCACTGCCAGTAACAGCTCGGGCCAAACCGTCGGTGTGATCAGGATGGCGCTGCTGCCCTGCGGCAGCTGCCCGATCTGCGCGGCCACCAGGCTCGGGAGCCCGGCATTGCTTTCCGCCTGAAGAAAGGCCAGCGATTCAAGAATTTTTCCCTCCTGTCTTTCACTGCGCTCCGCCGGAATGACCTTATAGGAGTGCTCCAACGCGGTCACCAGGCCGACTGAGCGGCGTTGTTCGATAAAATAATGCGCCAATGAAGCGGTAATGCTGATCGAGTATTCAAGTGTTGACGGAGGCAGGGTTATTTTTTGCCGCTCCAGTAACGACAGGTCATCGACGAGAGGCATCATATCATCATCGTCCGTTTTTGAAACATGGACGCTCTGATACGTATCGAGAAACAACCAGACTTCCGACTGAGGATCCTGCTCGAACTCTTTTACCATAAGTTGGTCGCGCCGTATGCTGGTCGGCCAATGGATGCGTTTGAGCGGGTCGCCCGGCACATATTCCCTGATGCCCGCGGCATGCGGAGTTATATCGATCGATTTTCGCTTGATGGCCTTGCCACCGGGCAATAGACCTGGCGGCGACAAAAAATCGCGCACATCGAAAAGCATCGGAAAAACAACGATGTCGCTTACCGCCGGGATCTGCTTTGTGACACGGAAAATGCCGAAGGGATCGCCGGAAGCCAGCGTGGTTGGACCAAGCACATATCCGCCGCGCTTCGTCAACCAGGTGCGGGCCGTATAGAAACGCTTTTGTCCGCCGCGAATCAGCGAAAGCACCCGCGAGCCGGCCGCGTTGGGGAGATCTGTCTCGTTTTCAATTTCCAGCCAGAACTTGGTAAAACGGCTGTTATTCGAAATATCGAAGTGCTCTTCGAACACGTCTCCAACCGCTGCACGATGAGAGCGCGATCGTCTTTCTAGGGTAATGCCGCGCAGCGAAATTGCGGTAAGCCACCAGGCCAGGATCAACAGCAAAGCACCCAGATATAACAGGCGCACGTAAAAAGTGGCGCCGTTGACCGCTGTGCCCACTCCGCCCACGATGAGAACGAACAGAACAAATACGCGACCCGGCGTCACCGGACCTTATCCTTTTTCTTTGAGTTCACATTTGACTTCGCAGTATCATTTTTTGCCGAAACCTTGTAATCACCGCCCGGCACCGGCACATTGCGCATGATCTCATCCACGATCCGGTCGGCGCTCAATTCACGCAAACGCGCTGCCGGGGAGACAATGACGCGATGCCCCAGCACAGGCACAGCCAACGCCTTGATATCATCCGGCAGGACGTGGTCGCGTCCGTCCATCGCCGCCCGCGCCTGGCCCGCGCGAAATAAGGACAGGCTGCCTCTCGGACTGGCACCCAGGTACACGTCACTGCTCTGACGGGTACGCCCAACCAGATCGATAATGTAGCGCTGGACAGCCGGAGAAACGTACACTTTGCGGACTGCATCGATCGCAGTCAACAACTCCCTGGTTTTTACCACCGATTTCAACGCTTCGATCGGGTGTCGCAGCTGCTGCCCGCCGAGGATCTTCATCTCCTCTGACGCGCTGGGATATCCCATACGGACACGCATAATGAAACGGTCCAGTTGTGCCTCGGGAAGAGGAAACGTCCCTTCGTATTCGATCGGGTTTTGTGTGGCAAGTACCATGAACGGCTCTTCAAGCGTATGTGTGATACCGTCCACGGTGACCTGCCTTTCCTCCATGGCCTCAAGCAACGCGGCCTGAGTTTTGGGCGTGGCGCGGTTCACTTCGTCGGCAAGGACGATTTGCCCCATGATGGGACCGGCCCGAAATTCAAATTCGCGTTTCTGCTGGTTATAAATCGAAACGCCCGTCACATCGCTGGGGAGCATATCGGGCGTAAATTGAATGCGGCTGAATGTGCAATCGAGGGATTTTGCCAGGCTGCGCGCCAGCATGGTCTTGCCCACGCCCGGCACATCCTCGACCAAAATATGACCCTGGCATAACAGGCCGATCACCACCGACTCCAGGGACTTTTTCTTTCCCACGATCACATTTTCCAAATTATCGATCAGGCGCTCCCCAAAAGCCTTGATATCTGCCATTTTCATTCCTTTCCCGTTCTGATATGTAAATAAACGATCAAATTTTACCGCTTTGATTGTACGAGAGTTACAGGGTAAGGGCAAGTGCCTACCCCCCTCCAGCGAGGGGTATCCGACAACAATTAACGAAACTATATGATGATTTTTTTTCGAGTATAATCCCACGCGTCCGCCTCCGTAGCTCAATGGATAGAGTAACAGACTTCGAATCTGGTGGTTGCGCGTTCGACCCGCGCCGGAGGCGCTATTTTTTATTCCCATGAATACCGATTGAATTCAACGCTTTCACATGTCGCCTGAATGAATCAAGCGTATCACAAAGTAAGATATCCAGCATTAAAAG
>DATHRQ010000087.1:0-4770 GCA_035465095.1 Anaerolineales bacterium
ATTTATTGCTTTTAGCTGCATATAATCTCGTCGAGAACGCGCTCAAGTTCACACCTGAGGATGAATCGGTCGAGGTCCGAGCTTTGGAGGATGGACGGTCGATCGTCATCGAAGTGGCGGATACGGGCATGGGAGTCCCGCCTGAAGATGTGGCAAATATCTTCGAGGAGCTGTATCGCGGATCGAACGCACGCGGCACAGAGGGGAGCGGACTCGGATTGGCGCTGGTGAACCGTATTGCCCGGTTGCACGGCGGCGGAGTGGGCGTGCGCTCCAGCCAGGAAGACCCGCGTGGAACGGTTTTTGCGTTGAGGCTGCCGAGGCGCTAGATTTCCCTCTCCCATTGGGAGAGGGGGTAGGGGTGAGGGCATTTCCCATGTTACAAAACTGTAACATCTCTGCGACAGGCTTGTAACAACGGGGGACTATGATTAAAGTATGGAAACCACATCAGAAACCCTGCTCATAAAATCCGCCCAACAAGGAGATATGGATGCATTCAATGAACTTGCCCTGCATTATCAGGATCTGTTGTATCGCATTGCCTTGCGGGTCACGCGCAATGAATGTGTCGCGCAGGATGCCCTGCAGGAAGCGATGATCCATGCATTCCGTCATATCAAGTCTTTTCGAGGAGGAAACTTCAAGAGCTGGCTGGCGCGTGTGACGGTCAATGCCAGCTATGATGAACTGCGACGCGGCAAACGCCACAACGGCATTCCGTTGGAGTTGTTTACCAATGAGGGCGATGAGATCGAATCCCCGGATTGGATGCGGGACCCAACCGCAGGTCCGGAGGACAGAGCCGAAGCGTCTGATTTGAAACGGGCTTTGCACAACTGCATCAAAGTCCTGAACCCGGACTACCGGCTGATGGTCATCCTGGTGGATATGGAAGGCATGTCCTATGAGGAGGCTGCGTATGTTGCCCATGTGCCGGTGGGAACGGTCAAAAGCCGGCTGGCGCGGGCACGCAAGCAGATACAAATTGCATTTTCGGACTATAGGGAACTTCTACCCTCCCGCTTTCGTCTAGAACTCCAGGCCGCCTGAATCCAATAACCAACAAGCGGCATGGGAGATTTTATGAAGACCGCTTTTCGATATGCAATTTGTGTTGTATTAACCCTGCTGACAGCCTGCGCCTCACCCGTACCCAAACCTGATTCGACCGCATTTGTATCTTCACCCACACCCGAGCCTGTCCTTACAACCCTCAGCCTAAATTCTACATCCGATCAGATCCGGCAAGCCATGCTGGAAAGCACGAAACACTGGCAGTCCGTCTGGGTGGACGGGACGGTTACCGGGTGGTACACCAGCGGAGCAAACAATCCGCCGCAGGTGTACCACGAGCAGGTATGGATCGAGCCATCGGTTCCACGTTTCCGCACCCTGCTTGGATCCGAACACGGACCCGCTGATAAGTTCACAGCCTCGGATGGAAATTCCCTCATCGATATTGACTTGAAAACTGGTCAGAGTCGATCGCGTCCCCTGCCCACATTTGCGAAAGAGCCTGTCACGACGGGGCAAACTCTTTGGGGGCAGATCGGCACACCCATGAGCGAGATTGTCCTTTCGGCTAATTATGCGGCCCAGGAAGGGATATTCAAGGTCATCCAACTGGATGAAATCGCAGACAGGCAAACCTTGGTTGTAGAATGGACTCGTGATGAAACTGAACTCCCGCAATGGCGCATGTGGCTGGACACGAAAACAGCCGTTATATTGAAATTGCAGGAATTTGACAAAGGCGGGGGAAATGAATTACAGGGCGAACGTGTTGCCAATCAGGTTTCTTTTGACGATATATTTCCCGATATGTTGTTCGATGGTCAAAGTGCTTCGCTCCCCGAATTTAGTGACAAATTTGGCGTTCCGCTTGTTTCATCACAACCTGCACCCCAGGCTGATTTTACGAACGATCCATTGAGCGAAGTGTACTTTACCCTTTTCGACCACAATTATGGCAATGAAACCTCCAGGCTGATGAGAGTTCCAGGGTCGTGTGTGGCAGGCATAAGTCCGTGCCCCGAAGCGCAGGAGGTTAAACTGACCGGCGGTTTTAGTTTTGCCAATATCGCGTTTACCTGGACTCATTCCGGTGATGCTGCCGCCTATGTCTATCCTGTAAAGAACGACGGAAACCGTAATGGTTTGTTCGTGTTCGACCCCGTTACACAGTCCTCACAAAAGATCGCTGAATTCAACTTTATCGATCCACCGCTCTGGTCAACAGACGGAACGTGGCTTGCTTTCCGCGTGCAGGATGGCTATGGCCGTGACGAGATCTATGCGGTCAGGCGGGATGGCAGTCAATTGACCAATCTGTCGGCAAATGATGCTCTCCCGAAAAATGGACAGCCTTATATAATGAACGGCTGGCTTGAACATGGCATAATCCTTGGCGGCAGTGATACTATGGTTTATCTTGTAAATATGGATGATGGCTCAACAAGACTCCTGTTCGATGCATTCCAGAATAAATCGTTTTTTTCTCCATCTCCGGATGGTTCAACACTCGTGTACTTGCATATGACTGAATATAAGACGGCTTTGAAGATGTCCACACCTGAGGGTGAAGACGTTATGGAACTGATAGCTTTTTCAAATGCTTCAATTTACCCGCTCGTCTGGTCGCTGGATGGGACCCGGCTTGCATTTGCAAAGAGATCGAATGATTTGGAAGATGGTCAGGATATATATGTTATCGGGCAGAATGGCTTGAACTTGCAACAGGTGTATCACAGCAAGTTTGGGGGTGTCACCGAATTTTCATTTTCGCCGGATGGAAAACATTTGCTGTTGTCAGATAGTGATGCGACCGGGCAGCACCTTTTTGTGATCGACCTGGAAACACTTGAACCCAAGCTTTTGCAGATTCCCAACCTACCTTTGGACTGGTGGTGGATGTTCCCATCCTGGAGACCATAAAGCCATAACCTGGTATAGGCGCGCGGAGATTTTGTCTCCGCGCGTTTTTAATTTATTGGATCAGAAGATTAGGTTTGATAGAATTGAGATGGAATTTGAAACATGCCACCATATTGAGTACGGAGATTCTCATGAAAATCATAAAAAGAATTTTTCTCGGACTTTTGGTTTTGGTCAGCGTCTTGATCGTGTTTTTGGCCGGATCGATTATCGTGGACGGTTTGGCCGGCAGCGGACGTCTGGATGAAGTGACCAACACCAGCATTTCGGGCTTGAACGATGGGCCGGATGTACGCGCATACGTTGCCAAGCCTGAAGGCACCGGGCCATTTCCGACCGTAATCATGATCCATGAATTTTGGGGTTTGAACGAGTCTATCGTCGGAAAAGCGGACCTTCTGGCTGAACAGGGATATCTGGTTGTTGCACCCGATACGTTCCGCGGCTCGACCACAGCCTGGATTCCACGCGCGATCTATCAGGTGATCACTACAGAGGCCGAGAACGTGAACACAGACCTGGATTCAGTATACGCATGGCTGGAAGCGCAGGAAAATGTGGATACGAGCCGCATAGCGATTGCAGGATTTTGCTACGGTGGGCGTACTTCGCTGCTTTACAGCCTGCATAACAACAAACTTGCGGCGACGGTCGTATTCTACGGTTCATCCGAGACCGATCCAACTGTTCTCGCAAATTTGCCGGGTCCCGTGCTGGGAATCTTCGGCGGCGCGGATCAGTCCATTCCATTGGAGGAGGTAGCTGCCTTCGAGAAAGGCCTCGAAGCGGCAGGTGTTCCACATCAGATCACGATCTACGAGGGTCAGCCGCACGCATTTGTCCATGATGCAGACGGGATCAAAGCAGGCGGCGCGCAGGGGGAAGCTTGGAACGAAATGCTTGTATTCTTGGAGGAGACTCTGAAAAACAAGACGGAGCAACCCACTTCTGCGGCGCCGCTTGAGGATCATGCGCCTTTTGCGTGGCGGTATTACGCGCTGCTGGTATATGAGCATGCCTTTGGCTCGGCGAGCCATTCGCACTAGGATATTTGTATACAAAAAAGCCTCCCTACTCAAAACGGCGGGGAGGCTTTTTTATTATGTAATGTTTACTACTTTCCCAATTTCTTCTTGAACGCCTCTGTCAACGCAGGGACGATATCGAAAAGGTCGCCGACCACGCCGTAGCGTGCCTGCGTGAAGATGGGAGCGTCGGCGTCCTTGTTGATTGCCACAATGACCTTGGCATTTCGCATCCCAACCAAATGCTGGATCGCGCCAGAGATGCCGCAGGCGATGTACAGGTCTGGGGTGACGACTTTACCCGTTTGCCCGACTTGATGAGCGTAGGGGATGTACCCGCCGTCTACAGCGGCACGCGAGGCGCCGACTGCGCCGCCAAGTACGTCTGCGAGTTCGCCGATCAGCGCAAAGCCCTGATGGGCGCGCCAGACCTCAGCCTCGGCATCGTCCATGCCGTCGGGGGGTGTTAAAGACGGGTTGTTCGATACGCCGCGTCCGCCGGAGACGATGACCGGCGCATCACCCAGGTTGACGGCGCTCTCGGCGGCAGAATAGCCTTCCACTGTGGTCAGCGCATCAGATTTGATATCCACTTTCGTGGCTTCGCCTGTTTTGCCTGAATCGGGTTCTGGCTTGGGGAAGAAGCGCGGACGAATGCTCGCCATCTCGAGCTTGGCAGAGCAAACGACCTTCTCCAACACTTTGCCCTCGTATATCGGACGGGTCGCGACCAGCGTATCGCCGTCTGCTTCGAGAGCGGCGATATCGGTTAGCACGCCTGTGTGTAGATCCACGGCGCTCATGGCGG
>DATHRQ010000088.1:0-4124 GCA_035465095.1 Anaerolineales bacterium
GGTTACCATTCCGCCGATAACAGAAGCGAATAAAACGACATATAGATAAGATTTGCGGATCAACGACCTGCGCGCATGGTCGCCCATCTCGCCTTCAGACAAAGCCTCGGCCTGCATGGGTCGCCAGTTCATTAACCAGAGAGGCAGGCCGATGATCAACGAGGAAAGGGCGGAGGCAAGGGTAAAACGATCGCTACTTCCGAAAACAAAGCCTCTGCTCGTGATCATATCGATAATGAACGCGAACAATGTCCCAACGCCGACAAACGCGACCACCAGTCCAATAAACGCAAGGATGTAGCTGTACAGACGTTTCATCCCCGCCCGCTGTACTTCATCCCCAACGGCCTGGATATGACGATTCAGCCAGTGTCCGTAATAGGCCCAAATGGCGCCAAGCGGTATGCCAACGGAGAGCGGTCCGCCGATCTCATCGATGAAATCGCCAAATGTGGAAGTCTGTCCCAATAGGATGAGCATGATCTCGTTCACGATGGTAAATGAGACTGAGATCACAGTAATGACTCCACCGAGCGCAAGGATGTAGAGAATGCCCAGGCGCAGGGCCGAACCCATTTCGGCAGGATCAGATAATGAGTCCTGGATGACGCGCCAGGCGTATATCCAGATGGGCGTACCGACCACGAGCAGGGCGATCCCGTTGACGAGTGTTTCGCGTCCCAGTTCACCCAACACATTCCCGGGAATGTAAAACACAAAACGCAATATCTGCTGCACACCGATGACCGTCATCAACAGGCCGTAGAGCATCCAAATATAACGATACAGGCGGCGCACTTCGGAGAAATTTTCCTTGTCGGGGAGATTTTTCCATTCGCTGCGCAGGACACTCCAGAAATAGGCTGCCACAAGCAGGTTCATCGCAATGGCAATGAAGTTATCCGCCAGCGTCTGTGACCCGCCCAGAAAGGCACGCGAGTAGCCAAGCCGCGCCGCGCCGAGGAACGAACGGTTGATGAACGCCAGTAAATTTTGAACAACGGGAACAAGGGTGGCAAGCAAAATGCCGTACAGGAAGACCGCCCGCAGCGTGGCCGTTTTCTCCTCCTCTTCACGGGCGGAGGCGCGTTGCGCCCACAACCAATGGATCAGGAAGATCGGCACACCAACAAGGATCAACGCCAGCGCCTGGGCTAGGTCATCCGCCCCGCCCGAGACCCTGTCATCAAAGATCGAACGCAGTAAAAGGATCAGCCCCCAAAGCACAACTTCGATGCTGATGAAGGCAACCAGATAAAAGTAAAGCCGACGGATGGATTTCATATTAGTGTCCTCCCGGCATTGCGAGACGCCGCTGGTCGAGTAGTCCTGCGTGCTCTTCGCGGGACATATCGAGACCTGAGTGGCGAAGTAACCTCCACATCATGTTGGGGATTGCTTCGTCGGGTCTTGACCCTCCTCACAATGACAGATTAATTAGGTTTTTCCATATACCATTCATAGCCCCAGAAATTATAGCGGGGCATGGATATCAACTTCCACTCGCCGTCCTGCCTGAGCAGTTCGGCGGTGTCGTAGTTTGTCCACCCTGTGGAGAAGGGATCTCTGGAATTGTGGACCAGCCCCAGTTCGACCGTTGCCACATCCTTGACGATCTCGCTTTCCCCAATATCCACGCCTGCGTTTTCGGGATTCACTTCATGGTTCAAAAATGCGCGGCGGAATTCGTCAAAGGTTGGTTTGTCTTCAAGGTCTGCCAGATACCCATAGGCCTTCTCATAATCCTTATTCAATACTGCCAGCACATAATTGTGGACAACGCCCTCAGGCACATCTTCTGATACGTACGTCTGCGTGTCCGTGCGGGTGAAGAACACCACCAACGCAACGACGATCAGCAACCCTATTCCAGCCAAAATTCCAGTCAAGAAACGATCTTGTTTCATGGTTCCTCCAATATTTAATTCCATTGTATATTTTTTAAGACAAAAAAACAAGCAGAATAGTTTCCCAATACTTGAATATATCTTTTAGTGCCTGTATACTCTCATAAAACTACACATCCGAAGGATGAGATGTCTATCAATCCATATTCTTTCCAAAAAGCGATTCAGGATTTCCAGTCTGCACGGCAAAAGGCTGCTGTGCAGGAAATCCTTGCACGCGTTACTGGGAAATCCACAGAACTCCTTTCATATGATGAAGTTGCTGAAAAACTTAAATTACATGCACGCATGGAGCGCGGTATACAAAATATCCCATTGGATGCAATTGTGGGAAGTGTCGGTCGTAATACTGAATTTACACGTACCTTTTTGCCACGAAGCGAAAGCGATCAACAACGATGGGCACTTGTTAAAACCGCCATGGAAAGGAATATGGGCCTGCCTCCCATTGAAGTGTATAAGGTTGGCGAGGTTTACTTTGTCATAGACGGCAATCATCGAGTCTCCATTGCCCGGCGCGAGGGATACAAATCGATTGAAGCTCATGTAATCGAAGTTCAAACAGACATCAAACTCACACCCGATATCCAGCCAGATGACCTGATCATCAAAGCCGAACATGCAGAATTCCTGGACGTAACGCGCATTCATGAGCTACGCCCCAACGTAGATCTGACCGTAACGATTCCCGGGCAATACGAGAAGATGTTGAAGGAGATTTATGTTCGGAAGTTTCTATTGGAAAGAGATATGAAGGGTACGGTTCCGTTTCAGGATGCAGTGGAAGCTTGGTACGAAAACGATTATATTCCTCTCGCTGAAACCATTCGCGATCGCGGACTTTTGCATTGGTTCTCCGACAGGACCATCACCGATCTGTACATATGGATATCGGAAAACCGAGCAGAGCTTGAGAAAGAACTTGGATGGGATATCCAATCTGATATTATCGCAACAGATTTGATTTTGGATAGAAGCGTCAAATCCGAGCCGGGCAGTTGGCGTAAAGCGCGTACAATCACTCGTTACACCGATCATCTCTTCATGGATATTCTCGTCCCGTTAAGTGGTGATGCCGAAAGTTGGGAATCGTTGGAGCAAGCCATCTTCATTGCCCGGCAAGAGGATGCAAAGATTCATGGTTTGCATATTGTAAACTCGGAAGAAAAGCTGGAAAATCAAACTTCAACTGCCGTTCAAGATGTGTTCAATAGAAAGTGTTCTGAAGCGGGTGTTGAAGGTAAATTGATTATCGAGTTTGGCGAGATCACAAAAAAGATCTGTGAACGCGCCACAATGACCGATTTGGTCGTCCTGCAAATTGTCCATCCGCCAATGGGCGGGTTATCTTCCTTGAAATCACCATTCCGTTACGTTATCGAAAATTCATCCCGGCCTGTGGTAGGTGTTCCATCCGGAGCAACCCGTTTCAAGCGCGCACTATTGGCTTACGATGGAACAGACCGTGCCAAGGAAGCCCTGTTTGTCGCCACCTATCTTGCCGAAACCTGGAAAACAGAATTGATCGTGTTTACTGCCCTGGATGGAAAGAAAGTGACCGCATATACGCAGGACTATGCCCGCAGTTATCTTGATATCCATGAATTGAAAGCGGAACATATTATCAGCGAACATGGTGCAATGGATTTCTTGAAACAGACGGTTGATGAAAAAAACGTTGATCTTGTGCTGATGGGCAGTCACGGCGGAACGATCCTTCGACAAGTCTTGATCGGAAGTGCATTGGATTATATGTTGAGGAAATCACCGGTTCCAATATTTATTTGTCGCTGACAAATAGTTCCGCAGTGGGGTCCCCCGGCTCTGATTTTGATATACTAGCGTACATCCCATACCACAGGAGATTTTCATGACCACACCCGCCCCGCGTTGGGACCTGACCAACGTCTATCCATCGCTTGAATCCGACGAATTCAAAGCCGCGGTGGATGATTTCAAAAAACAGACATCAGATCTCAACGATTACTTTGTAGAGGTCGTCAAAAAAACGGATGTGAACACACCACCCGAGCAGTTGGGGCCGATCGTAAGCGAGGTTGTAGACCGCTTCAATTCCGCCTACGAACTTGCCGGAACCATCGACCCGTATATCGCTTCATTCACGACAACGGACTCGCGGGACAAACTTGCCGCAAGGATCGAATCTAAATTTGAGCAGGCGTATTTGCCGCTTAGGCTCCTTCACGTTCAACTCAA
>DATHRQ010000089.1:0-3490 GCA_035465095.1 Anaerolineales bacterium
CGCGCGCGCTGAAAGTTCCTCCTGTGTGAGATCAAGCGCCTTGCGGCGTTGTTTGAGCCATTCACCGAACAAACCTGGAGTTTCCAAGTTTTCAAACCTTTGCTATTTTGGTTATACCAACTGATGACTGCTCAATTCACCAATAAGGGTTATTTACTCTTCTTTAGGAAGATTGTAGCACATTTTGGGTGAGTTGCAGTGTTATTGGGTGACACCGCACCGAGCAGATCCTCCTGTTAAATAGTGGACATAATGAGAATAACAAAAGGAGACTTATCATGAACATTTTATTCAATCAGTATGTGATCCTTGTCCTGCGTGTCGCCCATGTGGCCAGCGGCTTGATGTGGGTGGGCAGCGCGGTACTCTACCTGTTCTTCCTTGTGCCTGCGGCTAAGTCTGCCGGAGCGGCAGGGCAAACGTTCATGCAGAAATTCGGTCCGCGCGTTTCACCGATGATGGGTGTTGCCACCACATTGACCGTCATTTCAGGCGCGCTGCTTTATTCACGCTTCTTCGTAGGCGGTTTCAAGTGGATCTGGACGACAGGCGCCGGGTTCGGTTTTACGATCGGCGGGTTCGCCGCGTTGATCTCATACGTGATGGGCGTGACCATTTTCGGTCCCACGCAGGGAAAGATCGGTGCGTTGGGTACATCGATGGCGGAGGCTGGCGGGGCTCCCAGGCCCGAACAAATCGCTGAAATGGAGCGCCTGCAGGCATACCTGATGAAAACCTACCGCATTGACTTTGTCCTGTTGGTGATCGCTGTGGTGGCAATGGCGGTGGCACGGTATTTGTAATGTCAATTGGCGTGGTGATACGTATTTCACCACGCCAATAATTGTTTTCATTTACACGGAGTAAAAAATGGAAGACACACTTTCGCTCGAACAAGAGTCTATTGCAACCAGCCCTTCTCCAACCAATATTCTGCGAAATCGGAATTTCCGCCTGCTGTGGATTGGCGAAGGCATCTCGCTTCTCGGCGACCAGTTTTACATGATTGCCCTGCCCTGGCTTGTCCTGTCCCTGACGGGAGACGCGCTGGTCGTTGGTACCGTTCTTGCAACCGCAGGCATCCCTCGCGCCCTGTTCATGCTGGTTGGCGGCGCGTTAACAGATCGCTTCACCCCACGCAGGTTGATGATCAATTCAAACCTGACGCGCATGATACTGACGGGCCTGCTTGCCGTAACTGTGTCAACTAACATGATCCAACTTTGGATGCTTTATGCATTCGCGCTATGCTTTGGATTGGCTGACGCATTCTTCTTCCCCGCACAGACATCCATTGTTCCCCAATTGGTGGATAAGGACCAGTTGCAGACAGGCAATGCAATGATTCAGGGCACGGCTACATTAAGTCTATTTGCAGGCCCCATTCTAGCAGGAGCTCTGATCTCATGGCTCGATGGTGGCACGTCTCATTCCACATTGGGCATCGCACTGGCGTTTGCCCTGGATTCACTCACGTTTATCGTATCTATCGTGATGCTAAACCTGATTCGGATTGGGAACGCGAACGTGCGCGCAGAGAAATCCGAGAGCGGGGTCATCGCCTCGATTCGAGAGGGACTGCTCTACGTCTGGAATGATAAGACATTGAAGATTGTTTTTGGACTCACCATGGGTCTCAACGTTTTGATTACCGGGCCCTTCTCAGTTGGCGTTCCTGTGATTGCAAAAATGAGGTTCCCCGAAGGTGCGGCCGCTTTCGGCCTGATCATCTCCGTGTTTGGCGGCGGGGCACTGCTTGGGATTATCCTCGCAGGGGTTTTACCCAAACCTTCGAAAAAATTGCTTGGCACAGTTTTGTTGAGCGTGATCAGCCTGATCGGGATTGGGCTGGCCATCATCGGCATGGCACCCACTTTAACCATTGCAACATCGGCCGCGCTTGTAATGGGTACAGCAAATGGCTACAACAATATCTTGATGATCACCTGGTTGCAGCAAAAGATTGCGCCTGAGATGACGGGACGGGTTATGAGCCTGGTCATGTTCGCGGCAATCGGGTTGAACCCGGTTTCGACAGCATTGGCAGGTGCCCTGATAGGGCTCAATGCGACCCTGCTGCTGGTCTGTGCGGGGATTTTGATGACGCTGTTTACATTATCCGCCGCATTCAGTCCTGTTGTCCGGCTTGGTATGGATTAAAGTGCCGAAAGAAAGAGGAGCAAGAAGTGAAAACGAATTATCTTCTGAGTATCTTGGTTCTTTTTGGAGGACTGTTGTTTGTTGGTTGTAGAACTGTCGAGGCTCCGGTTCCAGTCGTTCCCGAAGGTGCGCAGGCAGGTGAGTTGATTGGATTGGAAGGATGTGAATTTCAACCCGCGGGTGGTAAGACAATATATGCCGCTGAATGTGGCACTTTGGTCGTTCCGGAAAACTGGGACAAACCGGATTCCCGCTTGATCGCCCTGCCAGTGGCGCGCATCCCTGCAAAGGGTCCAAATGCGGAAGAACCGGTATTCTTCTTGCAGGGCGGACCTGGTGAAACAAACCTGTCCTGGGCGCCGTCCGACTGGTTGCTTGAAAATCATGATTTCGTAATGATCGGGTACCGTGGAGTTGATGGCACGGTGACACTATCCTGCCCGCAGGTGGATCGCCTCGTAGATGCACACATGGGTAGAGATTTATTCAGTGAACAGGCGCGCGCAGAGTATGCGGCTGCTGTCAAAGACTGTGCCTCAACCCATCAGGAAGCAGGGGTTGACCTTTCGGGCTATACGATTCCCGGCGTTGTCGAAGACATGGAATCAGCACGTATTGCGCTGGGATATGAACAGATCAACCTGTTAAGCGCAAGTTACGGTACCCGCATAGCCCAGATTTACGCTTACATGTATCCAGACAGCCTACACCGGCTCGTTTTGATTGGAGTCAACACCCCCGGCCATTTCATTTGGGATCCGATTGTCTTCGACGAAATGATCGAACATATCAGCGAGTTATGTGATCGGGATGCAACCTGCAGCAGTCGGACAAATGATTTTGCCCGGACCATGCATACGGTCAACCGCAACATGCCGGAACGCTGGCTTTTCTTCAATATAGACTCAGATTCGGTTCGCCTAGGTACACATGCACTATTCTTTGCCAACCCAAACATGCCGATGGTTATTGACGCCTATCTGTCGGCTGAAAATGGCGACCCTTCCGGATTGGCGATGATGAATCTGATGGGGACAATCATGCCTCTTGAAGCAGTACTCGGCGATCAGTTCAGCAAAGGTGGAACAACTGATTTGGAAAAGTATCTTGGCGCAGAAAAAGTTGGTCTGGGGGATTCGATCATGGGTGCGCCGTTTACGGAAATAATCTGGACCATGGTTGTAGATTGGCCGATCGAGCTAATTTCGAAAGACCTTCGTGAGTTCCAAGAGAGCGATGTAGAGATGCTGCTGGTTAATGGAACTGTTGACTTCTCCACACCACCCACAGCATTGGAGGAAGCCAAACCATATTTTCATAAGGCACAGAT
>DATHRQ010000090.1:0-6197 GCA_035465095.1 Anaerolineales bacterium
GGGTGAGGATGAATCGGGAAGATTGAGCTTCTCTAAATAAATTATAAAGTGACAGTCACCTTTGCGAAGCATCCCCGAGTGAAGCGAGTGGGAAGAGATGACAGCCACTTTTTTATTACGGGCACTGCTCCACATGCAGGTACTGTTGACATTCTTCGGTAGTCAGTGAACGTGTAAGGCGGGATTTGGCAAGCTCGATAAGTTCTTCGACGTTCAAGAGATAAATGCGTACCATCACACCGTCCGTGGCTGCCAAGCGAGTACCATCTGGGCTGAATTTAACTCCTCCAAATCTGCCATTGTTTGTCAGCCGTAACAGTTCATTGCCTGTATTCGCATCCCAGAGTATTACCCCATTGCTGTTTGCCGTTGCGAGCATAGAGCCATCGGGTGAAAATGTCACACTGCCAACAGTACGGGTCAGGCCGGATAATTCAAACAATTCCTGCCCTGTCCCTGCATCACGGATTCTGACTATGCCGCCGAAGCCCGCTGTAGCGAAGCGTGTTCCATTGTTGTTGAAAGCCAGTCCCCAGATGCGAACCGGTTGTGATGCCACGAAAACCTGTTGACCGCTGGTTAGATCCCAAAGTTGCGTGGTCGCATCCTCTCCCGCTGCGACGGAAGGTGGTTGATCCGTTGTGGTAACGAGGTATTTCCCATCCGGGCTGAAAGCCAAATTCGTAATTCCAATACTGTTGTTTGAGAAAAGTCCCAATTGTTCTCCCGTAGTGGCATCCCAAAGAATGGTATTTCCATCGGCGCCAGCCGTAGCGAGTAGTTTTCCATCCGGGCTGTATGCAACAGCCAGGATTCCAGGAAAGAATCCACCGACCATCCCTTCGCCGTGTCCGGATAGCGTCAATAATTCCTCGCCGGTGGCTGCGTCCCATACTTTCGCCGTGTTATCTCCACTTGATGTTGCTATACGAGTCCCGTCCGGGCTGAAGACGGCAGTATATACCCGGGCAGTATGGCCGGAAAGCGTGAGTAATTCTGCGCCTGTCTCGGCATCGAATACTTTGGCTGAGCCGTCAGAGCTTGCGGTTACGATCCTTGAACCATCGGGACTATAATCCAAATCTCTGACATTATCGGTATGTTTTGCAATGGTCAGCCATTCACGACTGCCTTCGGGAGTAATATCCCAGACGCGCGCGGTACCATCGTAACTGGCAGTTGCTAAACGAGTTCCGTCTGGGCTAAAAGCAGCTCTGGAGAGGCTGGTGGCGTGGCCGGGTAGGGTCAGCAGTTCAGTGCCAGTGCTTGTGTCCCACACTCTGGCTGTCCCATCCAAACTGCTGGTGACGATCAGGCTTCCATTCATACTATAGGCAATATCATAGATTAGTTGACCCTGGCCAGACGAAATGGTACGTATGGCCTGACCAGTGGCCGCATCCCACAATCGGACTGCTTCGTCACGGCTGCCTGCGGTAGCAAGAATGGTTCCATCCGGGCTGAATGTTACATCATTTATCCCCTCAGTAATGTTGGAAAGAGTGAACAATTCCTGGCCAGTAGCAATGTCCCAAATCCCCACCGTAGTATCAACACTTCCAACAACCAGTCTTGTTCCATCCGGGCTGAAAGCAACACTAGTGACAAAATCGCTATAACCGGAAAGCGTAAAGAGTTCCTCACCTGAAGTTGCGTCCCAGATTTTCGCGGTATTGTCGCTGCTGGCGGTTGCAATGCGCGTCCCATCTGGGCTGAAAGCAATTCGATTAATACCTTCGGTGTGCCCCATCAGCGTGAGGAGTTTTTGGCCTGTGACGGTATCCCAGATTGCTGCGTTTTTGTCGTCATAATAGGCTGTTGCAAGGATAGTTTCACCCTTGGTTGGGTCGAATGCAATCGTGTTGATCGGACCTGTGTTCAACGTGAGCAGTTCTTGCCCTGTATCTGCATCCCAGATTTTCGCAGTCCCATCATTACTGGCGGTGGCAAGGCGGTTACCATCTGGACTATAAATGACATCTTCCACTACATCTTTATGATGGAGTATCAATTGCACCCGGGAAGCTTGTACGGCACGGTGCAGGGCATTCTCTGCTTCGGGGGTGTCATTCGATTTCAAAGCTTCCAAAGCGAGTAAAATACTGCGCTGCGGGTCAACATCGAGATTGTCCACCGCAGCAATGGCTAATTCGCGCGAGATGGCAATTTGTTTTTCATTTTCTGCGCGCAAGCGTTCAGCCTCAGCATTAGCTTCTGCACCGAGAGCGTTGTCTTTTGCAACCTGGGCAGTCGCGGCATTGTTTTGTGCAGAGATTGCATTTTGATTCGATTGGAACCCGAACATTCCCGCCAGTATTGCCAATATTACCGCAATGGATCCCACGGCTGTAATGACGCGGTTTCTTACCCTCATCCGATTTGCTGCCCGTGTCTGCTCCTCGGCGCGATTATGTTCGATTTCCGCCAGTTTCTGGGCTGCTTCGAGTTCACGTCTTTGCTGTGCTTCGCGGTCAGTGATCTTCTTTTGCTCGAATGCATCCGATGCATCCAGAAAAGCCTGCTCATTTACGTTCAATGCTCTGGGATGTAACGCCGCCCATTCGCGCGCCTGCGTCAGTTGTGCGCCGCGATACAACACGCCCTCATCGTGTTCGAGCAGTTCCCACTCGCGCGCAGTCTCCGTAAGGCGGCGATGCAACTGCAGCCCTTCACGGTCTTGATTCAGCCATTCACGCAGGGTGGGCCATTCGCGGATCAATGCTTCATGCGCGACCTCGACAGTATCCTCGCCCAACGTGACCAGTCTGGCATCTGCAAGCATGGTGAGGACACTGCGGACTTCATCGGCATCTTCTACATTCGACAATAACTCATCGAATGACACACGCCGACGGGTGTCTTCTGTTCCTTCGCCGAGTTCGGTCAATCTCAGGAAGATGTTTCGTGCAATGGCTTGTTCCTCCGGTGAATGACTCTGGTAAACAGTTTCTGCTGTATAGGCAATCGCGCCGCGCACGCCGCCCGCATCTGCGTAGCCCTTCAATGTCATTGTGTGACCCGCACGGCGCTTCCAGGTTTCGAGCAGCGCATGGGAAAGCAATGGCAGGGCGCCTGGTTCATCGCCCACGTCCCGCAGGATCAAGTCCACAAGACCGGGCTCGAACTCCCAATTTCCGCGCTTAGCCGGCTCTTCGATGGCGCGGCGCAGTTCCTCGAGCGTCATGGGACCGATGTATTCCTGCTGCCTTGCGACCGCATCGCGCAGTTCGGGGTATTGTGCCAGATGCGCATAAAAATCCGCCCGCAGGGTCAGGATGAGGGTGATGTTTCCCTCACCCCCATCCCCTCTCCCTAAGGAAGAGGGGCGCAGGGGTGAGGGGTTAAGGGCAGTCAACAAATTGTCGATGAATGCTTCGCGCTCGAATTCATCGCGGCAGAGGGTGAATAACTCCTCGAGTTGGTCGAGCACCAGCAGCACATGTCCTTTTGGATATTTTCGCTCAAGGAATAACCCCAGACTGCGCGGGTCCTCCAACAGGTCATCCATGAGGGTGGCAGCCGCTGTCAGGGACTCTAAATCGCGTGTCAACTCGATTGACAGTGCCTCGAGCGGATGCGCCGTCGGCGTGATGACGTGCACGTGCCAGCCGGAACTTCCTTCAGGCGGTTTTGTACCGTCCATGAGTTCCACTCCGTTTTTCAGTGCTGGTATCAACCCGGCACGGACCAGTGAGGACTTGCCGCTGCCCGAGGCGCCGATTACTACGGAGAGAAATTTTGTCTCGTTAAGACGATTCACCAGTTTTGCGGTAAGCAGTTCACGCCCATGGAAAAGATCAGAATCCACCTCGTCGAAATATTGCAATCCTTTGAAGGGAGCCTCACCCGGCGTCGGCGGTTCTAAAGCTGAGAACTTCGTTCTTAATGGTGGAAACTCTGCCGCTAATCCTTCGACAACCAACTGGTGAATCGGTGTGGGGAATTTCAAATCCTTGAGACGAAATTCGCCAAGATCGCGGATAGTAAGTTCCTTCGGCAGGTCGTTGGCAACCAATGTGCGCGTTGTTTGAGAGAGCAGTATCTGCCCGCCGTGACCGGCGTCTCCGATTCGTGCAGCACGATGCACATCCATGCCGACGTAACCTGTGGAAGCAAGCAGGGGTTCGTCAGTGTGCAGTCCCATGCGAACGCGTAACGGTTTTTTATGCAGCCACTTGTGTGCCGCAAACTCGCGCTGGGCTTCAGCCGCGCATTGGACGGCATCCAGGGCACGCGAAAAAGTGACGAAGAAAGCATCGCCCTGTGTGTCCACCTCCCGCCCGTTCCATTTTTGGATGGCGTTCCGCATGATCCTATGATGATCGGTCAATACGGCTGCATATTCATCCTGTAATTTTTCCAATAGGGAAGTTGACCCTTCGATATCTGTAAATAGGAATGTCACGGTACCTGAAGGCTGTGTGGAGCGGGATACCGTATAAGACCCTTTGAGCAGGCCATCGTATAGCGCGCGTGTTTCTGCAGAAGGCTCGAGACCGAATTTTTCATCGAGGTCGGCAATGCATCGTTGATAAACCGTGCTGACTCTCGCCATGTCTCCGCGGGCGCCGTATGAAAGCATCAATCCACGATATGCGGGCTCGATGGAATTTCCCATCGAAAGCCAGCGCTCGCTCTGCTCCTGGACTGCGGTCCAACGTTCGGAGGCAATCAGTTGTTCGAGAAGCTGTCCCATTTTGGTATCGAAGATGGATTGGATTCTTTCGCGCTCGATGATGATCCATTCCTCATAGAAGCCGGGCAGGAGTTCGCCCTGATATAGGGATAGGTTGGTTGTCAGCGATTCGAGATCGAGATCCGGTCTCTCCACCTGGGCGGCGTCGAGCCAGTATTCAGAATCGCGGTTGAAGGCGATGGTGAAATCGTCAGCAAGCAAATATTCTTCATTATCTTTCTTATATGTGGAGATAGCCTTGCGGATGCGCCACAGTTCCTGACGCAGATATTTTCTTGCCGATTCATCGGATGTGTCGGGCCAGAAGGTGCCGGCCAGTTTTTCACGCCGGTGGGATGTCCCCGCTGTCAGCGCCAGATAGGCGAATAGGGATTGACCAGCCCGTGAGGGAATTGTGAGGCGTTTCCCGTCGAGGCGGACGTCAAACTGACCGAGAAGTCTGATCTGCAACATAGGTTCCTCCTGTTGCTGCTTAATTGTGTACAAATCGGATAAAAGGGCGCGTATTTCCAGTATACACGCTCGAAGCCTAATTTAGACCAAATGCGTCTTTTTTGCGTCTCAGATATACCTCAAAGCAAGAGGCGTTAAAGGGACAGCCTCCTGTAACAATGTGGACAGATGTTTTCCTAACCCCTATGGGCGAAGGAAAGTGATTTTGTAGCAAGAAAGGAGCGAAAAATGTTTCCCAGCGATTTAGAAAATGCCTATGCTTATGAAGTCGAGCGGCGTAAAGATGAAATGCGCGATGCAGCAAAGGACCGTTTGGTGCGTGACTTGGTCAAAAAGCGCAAATCTCCCGTAATGTCCATATTGATTCTGAGTCTCCTTGGCTGGCTGTTGTCGATCATGATTAGCCAATGAAACTCGGACATACCAGTGGATCCATTCCCTCACATCACAGGAGAATATCCTGGAAATTAAAAGAGTGATGCTTTTCATGGCATCACTCTTTTATAAGTTTAATTTATCCTGCTCTATCCAACGCCCTGAAACGGTGGAGGAAGTAAATGCCGATGGCGAATAACAGGATGCCCGTCGCCTGATGGAGCAGGGCGATCACAATGTTCACAAAAGATAACACTGTCAACACACCCAGCAAAATCTGGACGGCAACGGCAATAACCAGCCACGCAATGCCGTTCTTGACCTCGCCGTAATATCCATATCTGCGTGCGTTCCAATACAGGAGACCTGCGGCGATCAACACCAGCCATGCCAGCCAGCGATGGATAAATACGATCGTCTGCGGCGATTCAAAAATGTTGGCGAACGAATTGAACAGGTTGGGCGGAATCCATTTGCCAAACATCAGAGGCCAGGTGCTCGAAACGTGACCGGCTTTGAGGCCTGCCGTGAAACCGCCGTATGTGATCTGGATGATTAACACCACAAAATAGGTCAGCGCCAGCTTCGATGGGGGTGACCATTTCACTTTTTTGCTGTAATTGGGGAAGCCGTGTTTATGCCCGAGCGCAGTCCATAGACTTAAGCCCAGTAA
>DATHRQ010000091.1:0-1723 GCA_035465095.1 Anaerolineales bacterium
TCTCCAATAATCAGAATGAGAAGACTCCCCAATGAGGACATTCCCAAATTCAACGAGCCCAACGGCATAAAGATCCATCCGCGCCACAGCCCGATCAGATGGCCGATGGCAAACCCCAGCACGCTCAAAACAAGATATAAGACCAGACGCCAGAAACCGCCGCCGCGCAGCAGGTGATAAAGCGAGCCGTACAGCAGGGCTATCAGAAGAGCGAATAAAAGAGCGGGTATTGTCATTCTATTTTTGAAAGCAACGTTGAGATGCCAGACCTCCCATATTGCCTATACGCAGGCACTAGGATATTAATCCACCGCCGATCAATACATCTCCCTGATAGAAGACCGCCGCCTGCCCGGCTGTGACGTCCCTTTGCAGCGCATCAAACCGCACCTGAACCTGATCCTCGCCCAAAGGCGTGACCAACGCCTCGACCTCCCTGGCCGTATAGCGGATCTTCACCTCCGCGCGGAACGGCTCAGACGGCATCTCGCCGCTCACCCAACTGACATCACGCGCGGTAAATTCAGATGAACCAAGCTCATCCTTTGTGCCAACCACCAACGTGTTACTTTCTGCATTCTTCCCAAGCACATACAAGGGGACAGGTGACGCCAGTCCCAGCCCTTTGCGTTGACCGATGGTGTAATTTGCCAGTCCGTTATGGCCGCCCAAGGCATTTCCATCACGCGTGACGATCTCGCCCGGCACCAGCATTTCCGCCGCATTCCGCTGCAGAAAATTACGATAATCTTCGCCGGCTAAAAAACACAGATCCTGTGAGTCCTTGCGTGAGGCGGTCGGGAGCGCGTGTTTTTCGGCGATGGCGCGTATCTCCGTCTTGGCGTACTCTCCAACCGGGAATAAAGCATGCTTCAATTTATCCTGTCCCAACACATGCAGCACATACGACTGATCCTTGGAGCGGTCAATCGCCCGCAGCAATTCGCTTGTGCCATTATCATTTCGTCGGATGCGTACATAATGGCCGGTTGCCATATAGTCCGCGCCCAGTGTCAGTGCGTGGTCGAGCAGAAATGTCCAGCGGATTTTGCGATTACAAACCAAACACGGATTGGGCGTCTCGCCGCGCGCATATCCTTCGAGGAAATACTCGACAACCGTCTCGCGGAAAACATCCTTCGCATCGATCACATAAAATGGGATGTCGAGTATGGCCGCCACACGCCGTGCCTGCGCCATCGAATCGGGTGTGCAGCAGCGATTGGATTCCTCCTTACCCGGCTCGCTCCACAGGCGCATCATCATGCCAATCACATCATAACCCTGCTCCTTGAGCAGGGCTGCGGCAACGGAGGAGTCGACTCCTCCAGACATGGCAACAACAACCTTGGACATCACAATTTACTTTCTATTCAAAACACGAACATTTTCGACCAAACCCGGCAAAACCAGAAGAAGCTTTTCAACGTCTTCCTTCGTCGTAGCGGTTCCCAGCGTCACACGCAATGAGCCCAAGCCCCAATCATCGGAAAGACCGATGGCATTCATCACATCGCTGGGTTCAGGGTTTCCCGTTTTGCAGGCGGAGCCGGATGAGCAGGCAAAGCCGGCCGCATCGAGCAGTGTAAGCAGCAGGTTACCGTCCACATCCTTGAAGGCAAAACTGGCATGGTGGGGTAAACGCGATTCCATATCACCCGTCAATTGCGAGTCAGGGACAGATTCGAGAACCGCGCCAATGATCTTATCGCGCAGGGGTTTG
>DATHRQ010000092.1:0-3112 GCA_035465095.1 Anaerolineales bacterium
TTCTGAAACAACTCATCCAATGTCGGCACCTGGATGCCCAATCTGCGATATGGATACGTCTGTCCGCCGTCATCAGACCAATCGTAAGCCGCATCGAGTCGCTTCAGTTCCTCTAGCGTCATCGCCTCGATGAGACCTGTGCCGTCCGTCGTATCGTCCACGGTTTCGTCGTGCATCAAAACGATATGACCGTCCTTTGTGATGTGCGCATCCATCTCAAGGACGTCTGCCCCGATTTCAACGGCTTTTTCAAAAGCGTACAGTGTGTCACCGGGCCAGATTCCATCCCCGCCCTGATGGGCGATCACAAGCGGACGATCCACGCCCTCATAATATGGGTGCGCCGGGACTTTGGGGTTGAGAATGACCGAAACGACAAATATGGAAAAGAGGACCGCCAAAAATATTTTGAAGGGTCTTGATCTGATAAACGACATCGATGGATCAAACCAAACTAGAAGACAAAGAACCTGGCAGCCGCCATGCACACAGCAGAGACGATCAGGGAATAGGTTGTAAACCGCAACGCCATATTATTTCTATTTTGAAGCGCCTGCATTTGTGCCATCTGCTCGGGAGTAGGTTTACCCTGAATTTGTGCGCCCAACTTCCCAAGCGCGGCAATGGTGCGGTTGGCTACAATTCCCATGACCAGTGCAATCGCGCCAAAGAGTCCGCCGATGCCAAAAATGGTGCCTGAGGAGGACGTCATCCAGGCAGATTGAAATCCGTCCGAATCGATCCAATACAACCAGGCGCCGGCCAATGCTGATGCAACTGCGACCACAAGGATCGTTCTACTTAACCCCGACTTACCTCCCAAATATTTCATAAACTGCTGACCTGCATCACCCGTCGCTGCAACGGAAGGGGCGATGAAATAATATGTAGTCAATGCTGCACCAAACCAAAACATCCCGCCTACAATGTGAATCAACCGCAGGAGTTCCTTTAGATAATCCATTTCTGCTCCTTTGGTAAAATTTGTTTCCTTACAAAATCTAACACTGCCGGAGCGTAAACGATGCGAGCCATCTACGTGGACAAACACATCCCTCGCGTGTTACTCACAAAAGCCATCAAAGTGATTATGCGGAAGTAAAAACCTTTAAACAAAACTCCCCACGCACGGCATGGGGAGTTTTTGCGTCCGCTGATGAGTATTTTTTAGAAGTTTTCGAACACATTGCCCAATAAGAGCACCAGGAAGCCTATGAGTACAAGGTAAAATGCTGAAATGGGCAGTAAAGTGAGGGAACCAGTCTCGGCATGCAGACCGAGCAAGCCTAACACAACGGCAATCCAAAAGGTAAGCTGGGTGGGGGGGGTAAGTTTCATTATCATTCTCCTTTTTTATTTATAGATAAACAATGTAGCGGACATGTTAAATATAGCATAAAAAGGGAATACTTTTAGTCATCAAATTCCGAGGAGTGACGAATAATGTGTACTCCAGTGGTGAGCATTGCATACCTACACACCATAATAACGCCCGCAAACCCATCGAGCCTGAAACTGGACATTTTTTCTCTGATATAATGCCTAATTTGGAAAGAGAAATTCAAAATTGTGGCGCTATCAGCGCCATGTTATTTTGCCTGTATCCTGCTATTATTTTATTTGGAGAGACTAATGAAGAAAGAACAATTACTAGATTTGTACTATCAGATGGTACTGATCCGCCGTGTGGAAGAACGCGGTGCGGAGCTGTACCAGGCTGGCAAGATCGGTGGTTTCATGCATCTGTATATCGGGCAGGAAGCCGTCTCGACCGGGGTGATCGCTGCACGTGAAGACCGTGACCGCGTGATCACCGCCTATCGGGATCATGGTGTGGCGTTGAACTGCGGAATCTCTGCGGACGAAGTCATGGCGGAACTGCTCGGTAAGGCGACCGGCATGTCCAAGGGCAAGGGCGGTTCGATGCATATGGCGAGCGTCGAGAAAAACATGTGGGGCGGACACGCCATCGTGGGCGGACACTTGCCCATAGCAGCGGGTCTCGCGCTCGGCGATCAATATGACAAGAACGACAACGTCACGATCTGCATGTTCGGCGACGGCGCCACCAATATCGGCTACTTTCACGAAGCGTTGAATCTCGCCAAAATATGGAATTTGCGGGTGTTATGGGTATGCGAGAATAATGTCTATGGCATGGGCACATCTGTCGAACGCGCTTCGGCTGTCAAGGAAATTCGCCAGAAGGCCGAGGGATACAACATGAAGAACGGACAGGTCAACGGCATGGATGTGCTCGAGGTTTATAAGGCTGCCCAGAAGGCGATCGATTTTGTCCGCAACGAAAGCGAACCATATTTCCTTGAGGTGGATACCTATCGTTTCCGCGGGCATTCAATGGGTGACCCTGAACGTTACCGCAAAGCGGACGAGGTCAAAAAGTGGCAGGAGAACGATCCAATCGGCATTTTCAACAAGTATCTGTTGGACAACAAAAAAGCCACCCGCAAGGCGTTGGACGAGATCGAAGCGAAAGTGGAGGAGGAAGTTGCCAAGGCTGTTGAGTTTGCCGAGGAATCTCCCGAGCCCGAAATGGAAGAATTGTTTACAGACGTATACGTTGATAATTAACCTTCTGTCGTTGCGAGCAGGGTGCTCTTCCCGACGAAGCAATCTCCTTATAAACATGGGGATTGCTCCGGCCAGCGCCTCGCAATGACATAGCGACAAGGATTTACACATGGCAAAAATCACTATGCGCGAGGCGATCTCGCAAGCTTTAATGGAAGAAATGGACCGCGACCCGGCCGTCTTCATCATGGGAGAAGAGGTCGGCGTTTGGGGCGGGACATATGCGGTTACCAAAGGCTTTTACGACAAGTACGGTCCCGAACGGATCAAAGATACCCCCATCGCAGAAAACGCGATCATCGGCGGCGCGATCGGCGCGGCAATGGTCGGGCAGCGCCCCGTCGCTGAGTTGATGACCATCAACTTTGCATTCTCCGCCATGGACTACATCGTCAACCAGGCGCCCAAGCTGCATTACATGTTCGGCGGACAGTTCAAAGTCCCGATGGTGATCCGTGCGGTCGGCGGCGGAGGCCGTCAGTTGGGCGCCACTCACTCACAGACCCCCGATGCCATTTTT
>DATHRQ010000093.1:0-2054 GCA_035465095.1 Anaerolineales bacterium
GCTGTATTCATGGGAGCGGCAACGTTCAAATCGAAGGATATGCTGACAGTTGCATTGAATGATGGCAAGTCTGCAGAACTCAAGGCGAAGAACATCATCGTTGCCACGGGCGCAAGCGCAGCGAAACTGCCGAACGTAAAAGTGGATGGCAAGAAGATCGTTACGTATGTTGAAGCCATTATGCAGGAGACGCTTCCAAAATCTGTGGTGATCGTGGGGGCAGGCGCGATCGGTGTGGAATTTGCGACCATCTGGAATTCCTACGGTGTGGATGTGACGATCATCGAACTGCTGCCGCGCGTCCTTCCGCGTGAGGATGAAGAGGTCAGCAAAGAGTTGGAAAAGCAGTTGACCAAGAGCGGCATCAAGATCAAAACGGATATTAAGTTCGAGAGCATTGCCGTCTCTGGCAAGACAGTCAAAGTGAAGTTGCCCGATGAAACGCTGGATGTGGACCAGGTGCTTGTGGCCACTTCGTTCACCCCGAACAGCAAGGGGCTGGGACTCGAGACGGCAGGCGTCAAGGTCAGTGACAAGGGATTTATCGAGATCGACGAGAAGATGCAGACCAATGTCCCGAACATTTGGGCCATCGGTGACGTGACCGGCAAACTGATGCTGGCACACGTCGGTTCGGCGATGGGGATTGTCTGTGCCGAGCACATTGCGGGACACGAGACGATCGTGCTCGATTACGATATGATGCCGCGCGCCACGTACTGTCATCCGCAGGTGGCATCGTTTGGGTATACCGAAGCGGAAGCCAAAGAAAAGGGATTCAATATCAAGGTGGGGCGCTTCCCCTTCCAGGCGAATGGCAAGGCGTTGGGACTTGGTGATTACGCTGGTTTTGTAAAGATCGTCATGGATGAAAAATATGGTGAAATCCTGGGCGCACATATGATCGGCCCTGAAGTGACCGAACTGCTGCCCGAACTGACGCTGGCGCAGATGATGGAACTGACGCCGCACGAGATCGCGCGCAACGTCCATGCCCACCCGACCTTGAGCGAAACGCTGATGGAAGCAGCGCACGGCGCGGAAGGATCGCCGATACATATTTAGTGACCGGGCATCCGAAGTCTCGAATACTTCGGATGTCTTTTTAATGGGAAAAATGTTATTGATTTAGGAAACAATGTGACTGTCACCTTTAAGGTGACAGTCACATTTTGTCGATGAAGAAAATCTGGTTGTGCAGAACCAGACCCAAACCAGAAAAGAATCGGGAACTTCATCCAATCAAAATCAGTCTTATGGGTATATAATTCAAATCCGCTATCCGTTTGATGGTGAAAATTTTGACATGATTTGTCGCAAATCAGGGTAGGAGGTCACATGAATGGAAGAAAAAGCACATCACCCTCTCGAACACAGCCTCGCGGAAAAAACAGACATCCATCCCAACGGGGCATGTTGAGCATTGTCATGCTGATGGTGAGTGTTGGCGCATTGGCGATCGCCCTGCTGGGCGGAGCAAAACTGGCCTATGATGTTCTCGGTCCGGGCGAGACCCAAACCAATCTGTCGGCGGCGGTGATCGCGGTTGTGATCGCGTATGTGTTGGGGTGGCTGACGGCGATGGTGGCGATCCGTGTGTACGGAAATTTGATCCTGCCGATCATGATCAATTGGCTGATATGGTTGTGCCTGGCAGGGGTATGCTACCTGTATATCGAGATACTGGAGCGTCTGTATTTGCAGGAATATTCCTTCATGAAATTTTGGAAATATGCTTTCGTTATGGCTGCGGGCCTGACGGTTCTGGTTGGGTTGCATTTGATCATCGAAGACCATAACCTGCGTCCATTTTCCTTCCCCCTGTTGTTCATCAGCATGGCCCAGTTGGGGTTGATCGTGTATCGTTATGTGTTCGTGGGCGGGAACTCCGTTTATCTGCTTGGAGACCTGCTCTTCCTGTTCGGGATGTCTGCCTTCTCGATCCTGATGCTGGCGCACGTGGGATTGCTCGATCCCCTGCGGACCCGCTTTACGAATTACTTCGACCGGAACAGCACCTCGATTCGGTCTCAAGATTGACCTGATCCCGATTC
>DATHRQ010000094.1:0-3962 GCA_035465095.1 Anaerolineales bacterium
CGGGATGATGACTCACATGTGCGTGGATGCAACGACTCGCGCCGCGTCCGATCTAGGTTTTCAGGTCATCGTTGCGGAAGATGCCTGCGCCACCCGCGATTTAGAGTACAGCGATACAACCATCCCTGCGGAGTTGGTGCACAAGTCTTTTCTTGCCGCTTTAAGGTCGTACGGAAAAGTTATGAAGAGTGAAGAGATCATTGCCTTGCTGGCTGGAGAAATGGAAAATTCAGTATGACCGTCATCGACCCTGAAAAACAAAGACAAGCCAAAGAATATGGCGTGGTCTCGATACATTCCTCGCTATCGCTCGGAATACTCGACCACCTTTTGAAAATCAAAAATCATCAATCGTAAATCGCAAATCGGAAAATGAAATGACCACACTCGACCCCGAAAAACAAAAACAAGCCAAGGAATACGCCCGCATCCGCCGCAGATTGTGGCTGGCCGATACAGCCTTCAGCGCGCTGTATGCGCTGGCCTGGTTGTTGCTCGGTTGGTCGGTCTCGCTGCGCGCCTGGCTTTCGACGTTCGTAAACAACGATTGGCTGCTGGTCGCATTATTCGTGGCGGTCTTCGGCGGACTCTACTTCGTTATCAACCTGCCCCTTAGTTATTACAGCGGATTCGTCCTGCCGCATCGCTTTGACCAATCCAACCAGACGTTAAAGGATTGGGTTCTGGACCAGATCAAGGGACTCGCGATCGGGGCGCCCCTCGGCCTGCTTCTGCTCGAACTGCTTTATCTAGCCCTGCGCGTTACCGGCGATCTTTGGTGGCTGTGGGCGGCAGGCGGGCTGCTTGTGTTTAGCGTATTGCTTTCCAATTTGGCACCGATCCTGATCATGCCCTTGTTCAATAAATACGTCCCGTTGGGTGATGAACATAAGGATTTGGAAGAAAAATTGCTTGCGCTTGCAGAACAAGCGAACACCAAAGTGCGCGGCGTGTTCAAATTCGATATGTCCAAACGGACAAAGTCTGCCAACGCTGCCTTGACCGGCATCGGCAACACACGCCGCATTGTTTTGGGCGATACGCTCATCGACGAATTTTCGACCGACGAGATCGAGACCGTACTCGCGCACGAGCTGGGGCATCACGTCAACCGCGATATTCCCTTGTTGATCGCATTCGGAACGCTCAGTACGACCGTGGGGTTGTACCTTGCATCTCTCGGTTTGAATTGGGCGATCGAATATTTTGGTTTCAATTCCCCTGCCGATGTCGCCGCCTTCCCAGCGCTGGGAATCGTGCTCGGCGCATTCGGTCTGGTCACCATGCCGCTCGATAACGCCGTATCCCGCTGGAGGGAGAGAAAGGCCGACGAGTACGCGTTGCAGGCCACGGGTAAGCGCGAAGCGTTCGCATCCGCTTTTACGAGGCTGGCGAATCAAAATCTGGGTGAGGTCGATCCTGAAAAGTGGGTGGTCTTCCTGTTTTATTCACATCCCCCGTTGGGTGAACGGATAGCCAAAGCACACAGTTGGGAGTCTGGCTAGGCGTTATTTGATCTGCATCCAGGCTTTTCTTTGCAGAAGGATCGGCATGAGCACGATCACCATGATCACGATGCCCATGATGATGATCTCATCCGTGGAGCCCACTTCGGAGCGATCCTCTTCGACTAACGGCGTTGGCGTGGTTTGAACGAATAATGCCGCTGCAACAGGGCTGCCTGTATCGGGAGGTTTCTTTGAAAAGGCGATTACCGCGCAGGACAGCGCAACGAAGGTTAATAATGTAAACAGGATCGCCGGGCGGATAAGGTTTTTCATAACGCGGCAGAAGTATATCATGTGGAGATGGGCATCGCGTACGCCTGCTTTTTTGCAGTATAATCGCCCCGTTGCCGCAGGGAGGCCGGTGACATGAGGAGATGAGTTGGGCCATTCAAGTTCATGCGAATTGAATTTCGCTCGCCCTGGCCGCAACGTTGAAATGAATGGCTGGGGCGAGCCGATTGTTTGTTGGCCATAAACTTTGGACTCCTGGATTGCCTTTTCATTTGTCCCTGAATGACATCAGAGTTTATAATTCAGATGTGATTTAGTATAATTTCATAAAGTCTCTCAGAAAAATCTTGTTACAGGAGCATGCATGATCAAGAGAATATTTGAATGGCTGATGAGTCCCATGGGGCGGGTCGGCGTACTCATTGCGGTCTTGTCTTTATTCAGCCTTGCCGCTTATGGGCTCTATACGACTCAACAGCCGCCTGAACAGCCCATTGAGTTCAGGCATGATGTCCACGTGAAGCTGGGTGTGCAGTGTTTGTATTGTCATCCCGGCGCGCTGCGTGGACCTTCTCCCGGACTGCCCACACAAACGAAATGTTGGGGGTGCCATCAACAGATCGCCAAAACCCTGACGAGCGAACGGCTGTTGGTTTTAAAGGAATACGTGGAAAGCGGCGAGCCGATCGTGTGGATCCCTGTTGCGCAGGTGCCGGATTTTGTGCATTTCAACCACCGTCCGCATGTTGCGGCAGGATTGAACTGTGAGAACTGTCACGGCGAACTGGGCGAGATGGAAATCTACGAAAACCCGCAGGTCTTGAACATGGGTTGGTGTTTGGACTGCCATAGGGAACGGGCGGGTGACGACGAAGAAAAACTCATCAAACTTACCGATTGCGGAACATGTCATTATTAGACCGGGTGAAAAGGAATAGATCATGAGCAAACAAATCTCCCGGCGTGATTTTCTCAAACTGGCCAGTGCAGGCGCAGCCACTACTGCGGTATTGACCGGTTGCGGCCCGGCCTCGCGTTACGTTGAGCGCGAACCGTATATGGAAATGCCGGAATACACCTACAACGGTTTGAGTACCTATTACGCCACAACCTGCCGCGAGTGTGCGGCAGCCTGCGGACTCGTCGTCCGCACCATGCAGGGACGTGCGATCAAAGTGGAGGGCAATGCAGCCAACCCTGTCAACCTAGGAAAGACCTGCGCACGCGGACAGGCGACTTTGCAGGGGTTATACAATCCAGATCGTATTGAAAATCCAACGAACCAGGGACGCGGTTCCAACCCCAGCCAAATGGACTGGGATGCGGCTGTTCAAGTCGTCTCCGATGCCTTGAAAAATAACGACCCGTCCGAGATCGCTTTCCTGATGGGCATGGCGCCCGATCATCTCTTTGATCTTGTGTCCGATCTTGCCAGCGCGGTCGGTGCTCCGGCGCCCGTCCGATTTGGTGCGTTGAGCATGTTCGAGTCGCGCGCCACATTGAGCCAGGCAGCTGAGAATCTGCTCGGGCGGGCGGGTATGCCGTTCTTTGATCTTGCCAATGCAGATGTTGTCCTCTCATTCGGCGCCAATTTCCTCGAAACTTGGCTGTCTCCCGTTGCCTTCACGCGCGATTTTGCAAAGATGCGGCGCGGCAACCCCAACCGCCGTGGACGTTTCATCCAGTTTGAATCAAGGATGTCCCAAACAGCCTCCAAAGCGGACGAGTGGATTCCGCTTCGCCCCGGGACCGAAGGCCTGGTCGCGCTTGCGATCGGCCGACTCGTCGCTGAAGTCAAAGGCGGCGCAGTTCCACAAGCCTTCTCCGCGGTTGACCCGCTGGCCGTTGCGTCAGACTCGGGTGTCAAACTTGAGATATTGGAACATATCGCGCACATGGTTGCCGATGCCGAGGCTCCGCTTGCCATCCCCGGCGGCGCGGCGCTTGGTCAGAGCAACGGACTTTCCACGGCGGAAGCAGTCCTGGCGTTGAACGCGCAGGCTGATAATTTCGGCAAGGACGGCGGCGTATTCATGTCTCCGCTTTCCCCGAATCAGGACGAATATCACCGCCCGGCCAATGCAAGAGAGATGTCTGATTTTGTTGCCAAATTGAAGGGCGGCGAGGTAAAGGTCCTGTTTGTACACGGTGTTAACCCTGTATTTGAACTGCCGGCACATTTCGGTTTTGCTGATGCGCTTGGCTCTGTTTCGCAGGTGATCT
>DATHRQ010000095.1:0-2240 GCA_035465095.1 Anaerolineales bacterium
TTCCATTTTTCGCAATTTAATTTCCATCCGCCGGACAACGCCACAGAACCGGGCAGTTTCAAGGGGATGGCTTTGCTGCCATCCGGCATTTGGGGCCAGCGTTCGAAGGTAAGCGCAGCCTCATCCGCAAGCAGGTAGATCAACAGGCCTTCACGCAGGAGATGAAAACCACCGGCCAGATCCATGCGCAGCCGACGATCCGGGTCGTTCACGAACCTTGTGGCGCGCTCGAGTGTCGCGAAGCTAACGTCCAGGCCTTCGGGGTGGATCACGTCGATCGCGCGCCGCAGCAGGTTTCGTTGAAGTCCGAGCGGATGTTTGATCAAGGCGGAGGAGTCCAAAGAGACAAAGTCCTCCGTTTGTTGGACGACACACTTCTTCCAAACCTCATCCAAAACGTTCATCAGGATTTCGTAGTCGCCGGAAAGTGAACGCGCTGTCCGCCAGACGGCTTCCTTGAAACGCGGATTGTAGGACTCCAGCGAGGGAATAAGCAGGTTGCGAATGCGATTGCGGAAGAAATCCAGCGAGTCGTTGCTGGCGTCGAAACGCGGACGAAGTCCGTGCGCCGCGCAGTAGACCACCGTTTCCTCGCGCCATACATCCAACAGCGGACGGACGATGGGAATCTCCTTGTCGAACATGGGGATGACCGTCCGATGGCTCATACCTTTCAGCCCGGCCAACCCCGCGCCGCGGATAAAATGCATCATAATGGTTTCCACCTGATCGTCGGCGGTATGACCGACCGCCACCGCCTGTGCCTGGAAGTGATGCGCCTGCTTCATGAGGAAACGGTAGCGCATATTACGCGCGGCTTCCTCGATTGACAGTTTTTCTTCGGCGGCATATTCGCGCACCTCTCCGCTTTCGATGACAGACATGAAGTTCATGCGGCTGGCGGCCTGCTCCACAGCGTTCGCGTCGGCGTCCGCATCGGAACGCAGCTTATGGTTGAAATGCGCCACGACGACGTGGTAGCCTGCCTCACGCAGAATCGTGAGCAGGCACAGGCTGTCTGGCCCGCCTGAGATGCCTGCGATGATGGGGCGGTCTTTGACCAGGCCGCATTGGTCACGAAGGGTGGAATCGATGTTCTCGAACATAATGGTAATTACAACACAGATTCTTAATTTTCGTCATTGCGAGGCGGGCTAAATCTGATACAACTCAACCAAAACACCGGACGTGCTTTCGGGGTGAATAAAGGCATACCTCTTCCCGTCTGCGGCAGCGCGCGGCTCCTCGTTGATAAGGCGTACGTTTTTCGATCTCAATTGTGCCATCATGGCCTCGATATCATCCACCTCGAGGCAGATGTGATGCATTCCCGCTCCGCGCTTGGCGAGGTATTTGGCAATACCAGAATCATCCGTGGTCGGTCTGACCAATTCCACTTCCGAGCCGGACAGCGGTAGAAACGCCACCTGCGATTTCTCGCCAGGTACATCGCGCAGCTCATGGAGTTCCATTCCAAGCGCATCGCGCCAGAACGAGAGCGCCTGCTCCATATCATCGACAACGACTGCGACATGATTGATCCGTTTTACTTTTGGCATCGATTCCTCCAATAAACTAATAGACCCGTGAGGTCTTGCACCTAAAGGTGTGCTTCGCAAAGAACTCACGGGTCTGATTATATCCGCTTGCAAGAGCGCCCGATACCGATTACAAAGTGCCGCCTGTTCAGGTAAGCCCTGGGTAAGAATTTTGACAATACTAAAACTTAAGTAAGTTTACTGATTTACAAGAAAGCGGTAAGATAGGCGTATGTCCACTGTCCCCATCAATGTGCGCCGTTTGTTGGTAATCATTGGAATCGTCGCGCTGGTCTTTGTGGTGCTGGAATTCAATCGCCGCCTCGAGGAACTCAAACTGCTGAACGACCAGACCGAACTGGTCCGCACGCAGGCCACGCAGGCTGTGCAAACCCAATTCGCGCTTCAAACCGACGTCGCATACGCCAACTCGACAGCCGCCGTGGAGGAATGGGCCCGCACCGACGGACATTACATCCGCGACGGCGACCTGCCCATTGTCCCTGTTGGCGCGCCCGGCGTCGCTCCCCTCGA
The DNA here is from genome assembly GCA_035465095.1 of Anaerolineales bacterium. Classification (GTDB taxonomy): domain Bacteria; phylum Chloroflexota; class Anaerolineae; order Anaerolineales; family Villigracilaceae; genus Defluviilinea. The sequence continues at coordinate 2,073 of DATHRQ010000095.1, forward strand.
GATCAGCACACCCATCCCCACGCCAACCCCCCTGCAGAGTTGGGAGGTTTGGTGGGAGCTTTTCTTCGGCGGCTGACAATTTGAAAGGATATGACCCCGCCTCCTTCGCCACCGACGCTTGATCCTGTTACGACCTACTTTTCCCATTCATCCCACAAGATCTCCATC
>DATHRQ010000096.1:0-4318 GCA_035465095.1 Anaerolineales bacterium
ATCTTTTCCCATAGGTTTTCAGAAGTTGGATACAATAAGCGGTCAACTTTTGGCCCAGGGGGTAGAAAAATTTACATCCAAAGACGAGGATTGTTATGAAAAACCAGCAATAGATGTGGTGCTAGGAAGGGATAGTGGCGATTTGTTTTTTCTTGTTTCTGATGATGCAGACAAACAAGCATCATACGCCGAGGTTCAGGTTTGGGAAACTAACTCGTTTCAGTGTAAAAAGACTCTATTGCGCATTGAGGGACATGCACGCTCTCTGACATCAGATTCGAACGGTAATCTGATAGCAGTAAATGTGAGTGAAGGAATTTCCGACTATCGATCTGATGAAGCAACAGACAAAGGATTCACTGTCATCTGGAATATCGAATCGGACTCTTTGATTTGTAGGATTCCGGATGGACCCAGCATTTTTATACCAGGTAGTACGGACTTAATTGTATTTCAATCAGGAGTAGATGACACCAATAAATGGATAAATCAATTAACAATTTGGGACTCCCAAAACTGTCAACCCTTAGTTGAAGTAGCCAATATATTGCCGTCTTACAATTTCTTGCCCGCTCTTTCCATCACATCTGACGGAAAAATCCTCGCGATTGCTCAACGTGACATTAAATTAATTGATGTAAGCAATGGGAAGCTACTGGCAGAAATCAAAGACCCTTCTCCTAAAGCAAGTGATTTAGAGCAAACAGATAATATTTTGTTTTTTAGCCCGGATGGAAACTTTCTCGTTTATGTTACGCCAAGAGGAGTGGGTGAAAGTATAGTCAATTTATGGCACATAGAACGGGTAAATTAATCTTTTGATTTGAGCTAGGCGAGGGGTCTGTGACCCATTCGAGCATTAACTGCTGATCTCCTGTTAGCTTCTAATTCTTATAAAAATCCGCAGGGAAATCGGGCGGCTGGAGCCAGCTTAGCAGTCCCTGCGTGTGCAGCGGGTTATCGGGCGGGGTTTCGAAGCGAACCAGCAACAGGCTGGCGCCGAGCCCGGCTGTTCCGATCCACTGCCAGATGGTCAATGTCTCACCGAGCAGAATGTGGCTGAACGTGATCGCCACCAGCAGTTCGGCCAGCCCGAGCAGCGCGGTCTGCATCCCGCCGATGTTCTTGACGCCCAGGAACAGCATCAGGCGTGACAAGAATGTGACCGCCGTCAACCCGATGACCGGCGCCCAGGGCCCATCCGCTGGGAGGGCGGAGCGGTCAAAGATGAAGTAGGCGGGTACAACGATCGCGCTCATTGCCAGCAGGGTGTATACCGTCACGGTTGGGGCGGGCACGTCGAAAAGTACACGCTGGTTGATCGGCAGGTGTAGTGCATATAAAGCGGCTGAGATCAACATGAACGCCACGCCCAACAGATCGATGCTGCTCTCCGTGCCCACCCTGGTGAGCAGGAAGGCAGAGAAACAGGCAATAATGATCCTGATGATCGTGAGTCTGGATGGAGATTGCCCGTCCAATTGCAGCCAGAAGGCGACGAAAAAGGGGTAGAGTGCGTACAGCATCTGTGCGACGCTGGCGTTCAATTTACTTAACCCCACATAATAGAAGATAGAGCCGGTTCCATTAAGGGTGCCGGCCATGATGCAGCCGATCAGCCCTGCGGGATAGATGTATAAAAACTGACGTTTGAAGACTGCGATAATGAAAACAAGCAGCAGGGCGGCCATGACTGTCCGCAAGGCAACCACCGCATAGGGCGAGAATTCCCCCGGTCCCATGGCGGCCTTGCCGAAAACCGGTGCCAAACCGATCAGAAAGGCGGAGGATAGCGCTGCGTATATTCCCTGTGATCGCTTTTTCTTTGTCAAATCTATATCCGTTTTTCAAATGCAACGACGGGCATCATTCCTGCCGCCCGTCGTTATTTTACACCCTGTATGTTATTTATTTTATCAGCGAACGGACCTCGTCCAAAAACTCATCGTTCAGGAAGTCGCCTTTCAGCATCAGTGATTGGATCTGTCCCTGCAGCCGGCTTTTCTCGTTGACTGTCAACTCCTTGGCAGTAGCAACAATAACAGGAATGTTGGCAGTTTTGGTATTGCTTCGTAATTCGTCCATCACAGCATAGCCGTCCATTTCAGGCATCATCAGATCGAGGATAACAAGGTCTGGCAGTTCCTTGGTCACCAGATCGATGCCGTCCTTCCCGTTCGAGGCCTCGAATATCTCGAAATCTCCCTGCGACTGCAAAATGCGTCGGATGAGACGGCGCGCATCGGGTGTGTCGTCAACCACAACGACGCGTGAGAAGCGGTTCGGTGTCACGTTGTTGAGGGCGGAGAGCAGGCCCTCCTGCGGCGTTTCTGTCTCTGATTGTTTATGGCCCAGGTCGATATCGCGCGTCCAGCCTTCGTTGAAGAGGAATTGTTCAGCCGGGACTGTATGCCCGGTGCAGTTTACCACAACCACATCGTCGGGTTTGAATACATCCATGCGCGCCAGTTTGAAGAGACCAGCAAACGCTGTGCCCGAGGCGGGTTCTGCAGAGATACCCTCCATTTTTGCGAGCACGTGCATGGCGCGGAACGAATCTTCATCTGACACACTTTCGAAAAGCCCGCCGGTTTCGTCCACCTGGCTGCGTAGCATTGTATATGTGCGTCCCGGGTCGCCTGTGGCCAGGGTCTCGATGCGGGTTTTTGGTGATAGCACCACATCGGCTTTCTCAAGTCCCTTTTTCCAGCTTTCGACCATTGGCGCACATCCATCGACCTGGATCGGCACGATGGCCGGGACGCGGTCGATCAGCCCGAGTTGTCTTAATTCCTTAAAACCCTTGTATACACCCAGCGGCCCCATCCCGCCGCTGATCGCCTGCACATACCAATCCGGTGTCTGCCATTTTGGATTTTCGTCCGTCGAGCCGGGCGCAGGCCCGTTTTGGAGTGTCAATTGTTCAGCGATCTCAAAGGCCAGTGTTTTCATGGCTTCAACTGCGGTGACCGTGCGTGCACCCATATCCTGATACAGTCCGCGTTGACGGGCAAACTCCGCTGCCATCTGTTTTGCCTGATCGTAGGATCCCGTTATCTTTATGACCTGACTCCCATACAGGGCGATCTCACGCATCTTTACCCCGGGAACGAGGCTGGTTACGAACGCCCAAAGCTTGATCCCGGCCCGGGCCGCATACGCCGAAAGCGCAATGGCGACATTTCCAGTGGATGCAGCAACCATTTCTGTTACGCCGCCTTCCTTAAGCGCGGCTATGGTCAGGGCAGCCTGTCTGTCTTTGAACGAGGAGGTCGGTCCCTGGCGTTCATCCTTGATGTAGAGGTTGTTCAGCCCAAGCATCATGCCCAGATTGGCGGCTTTGATGAGCGGTGTGCCACCCTCGCCGAGCCTCAGGCTAGGGTTTGGGTTACGGATCGGTAGAAGCTCCTGATAACGCCACAGATCAAACTCACGTTTATGCAGTTGTGATGGAAAGGTCTTTGCGACTTCGGCAATGTCGTACTCCGCTTCCCGCCATTGACTTGAACAATTGGGGCATTGCATGGAATTGGGTGTGAACGGAGCGGCTTCTCCGCAATCGAGACAACGTATTACAAATGACATTAAGTTTTCCCTTTTGGTGTGATGTGACTTTTCGGTTTAATCACCGATGCGCTTGAGGGCATCTTCGATGCTTGAGATCAGGTCGTCTTCCTTGAGCGATCCTTTTGCGATCAATCTCTGTCCGTAGTCTTCCAGTTGTTTTTGCTGCTCGGTGGTCAATCCGCCGCCGCTGACCACGATGACCGGAATATGTCGCAGAGATCCATCTTCGCGCAGTTTTTCGAGGATCGTGAAACCATTCATGTCTGGCATGAAGATATCGAGGATGATCGCGTCGGGAGGCTTGTTATTGATGGCTTCCCAGCCCTTTTGCCCACCTTCTGTCAGCGTGGCATTGAATTGTCCATGTTCCTTCAATATTTTTTCGATGAGACGCAGATCATTGGGATCGTCGTCAATCACGAGCACTTCGTGGATATTGCCGTTTTTATTGATGCGGGTCAGGGCATTGACAATATCTTCCTGCGCAATGGGTTTGACGAGATAATCGGCCGCTCCGAGATTGAAGCCCTTGTCGGATTGGTCGACGATGGAACAAATGATGATGGGAATGTCCCTCGTGGCCGGATCAGATTTGAGATCCGTTAGAACCGTCCAGCCGTCCGTATCCGGCATCATTAAATCGAGGGTCACCGCAAAGGGGTTGAGCTCCGTAATGCGGTCCTTTGCGCGGGATGGGTCCGTCAGAGGTACAACATGGTATCCCTGTGGGTTGAGGTACCGCTCATACAAG
>DATHRQ010000097.1:0-5492 GCA_035465095.1 Anaerolineales bacterium
ACTCATCACGTGCTTCAAGAGCGAGATGAACAGATTTCTTGATGAGGTCAACCGCCTGTTCTTCGCTCAGTCCGCGCTTCATGAAGCCCTTAATCGTTGCTTGATAACTGGCCGTGATGACACAATCGGCGCCCGCTTTGAAATAATCGTAGTGGAGTTGCTTGATCGCGTCAGGTTGTTCGAGCAATATCTTTGCCGACCACAGGTCATCTTTCAGGTCGTAGCCGCGGCGCTCCAGTTCGGTGGCGAGTGCGCCGTCGATGACGAGGGCAGGTTGAACGTCCAGAATGGATGCGATGGGGTTGGTCATGGTTTGCGAGGATACCATTAATCCGCCTATTGACAGGGAGCAGGAAAAGTTGTATTATATGTCGTGTAACGATATATCACTTGATGATTATTAGGATTGATCCGATGCCAATTGACCCGATTTCTTATCTTCCCCTGACCGAATCGACATTTTATATTTTATTGAGTCTCGCCCCCGGCAGAAAACACGGTTATGCCATCATGAAGGATGTAAAGGAATTGAGCGGGGAGAGGGTCAATTTGAGCACCAGCACCTTGTATACGGCGGTCGGGCGGCTGTTGGAACAGGAGTTGATCGAACGCCTTTCGGACGAGGAGCAGGATGCGGGGCCAGGTTTGCCGCGTAAGTCCTATACGTTAACCGATCTGGGGAGGCGTGTTCTCGAAGCGGAGCATATCCGCCTGCAGGGAATGGTCAGGGAGGCGCGATTGCGATTGAGAGAGGATGGCACGTGAGAAAAAGCCTGACATTCATTCGTCGGTTTTACGGTTTGCTCTTGAATCTCTTTCCGCGAAATTACCGTCATGAATATGGAGACGAGTTGCAGGAAGTCTTTGAATTATCGATCAAGGATGCAATAAAAGTTGGATGGCTGGAAGTTGCGATTGTTATCTCTCGTGAATTGGCTGGACTGCCCGGGGCAATTCTTTATGAACACCTGCGGGAGATAGGAAAGGCAAAGATGAAGAAGGGATTTTATTCTCGTTTTGATTTCGCCAACGGCTCGTGGAAAGAATTTCTTGTAGGATTATTTCCCTTTTTACTCGCTGGTGGTGTCATGCCATTGCTTAGCTACCTGGGCAGGGAAAGAATTATCTCTGGTATGGATGGAGCAGTAATTGTGCTTCCCTTGCTCGGCTTGTTCATCGTCTTGCTTTTGGTTGGTGCGAAGAAGGGGCTGCCGCGTTGGTCCCTGCCGTATCTTGGATTTTTATTGTCCATGCTCAGCCTTTACATATTCTCAGCCATTTTTGGAATACCGATCTATTTACTCTTTCGGAATCTCCGTGACCAGTCCATATTTTTTATAGATATTCTATGGGATGGTATTTTCTGGTATGGATTGTTGTTTGCGATCCTCCTTTTGGTTGTATTAAGCAGGATTTCTCCCACATTCCAGCGTTTTAGAAATGATTGGACACTCTCATGTTTTGTTCTGTACGGAGGCGTACCCTTTGCCTTGTGGATCACCTTTGATGAATACGTGGGAAATGAGCCATTCACACTTTTGGCATTTCTTGTTTTGGCAGTTGGATCATGGATTTATTTGCGGAGTAATAACAAATGGACACGTTTTGGAACGTTGTTTCTTGGAATGACTTTTGCGATGTTCATTGTTGCCGCGGGCAAGATACTGCTGATTTCCTCCCAAACCTGGCTCATAACCATTGATGGAGGATTCGCAATATCTGAATTTAAACATACCATCACCATGTGGGGATGGTTCGCGCTGGGTATGATGATTCCGCTTGCCAACAGGTCTTTGTCACGTTTTGATGATTCAAGGCAGGTAACTTTATCTAATGAGTAATGTCAAATGAAAAGTTTGCAGTTCCTACGCTCCTGTTATAGTTTGCTTATAAGTCTGTATCCAAAAACATATCGGGAAGAATATGGCAGTGAATTGCAGACCGTGTTCAGCTTGTCGATTGATGATGCAATGAGATTGGGAAGGCTTGAAATAAGAAAGGCGATTATTCACGAACATCTGCGAGAGAGGAGAAAAACAAAAATGACTGGAAAATTTTCATCTCGTTTTGAATTTCCCCACGGATCCAGAAGTGAATTCCTGGCAGTGGTGGCATCATTTGTCATTCCCGTAGCTGTCATTCTGTTTGTTCGTGCATTGATATACTACATCTTTGGTGTTGTGCCAGCAGATACTTTATGGTTGAATATCATCTTTGCCGTTTTCTTCTTTGGTTCTTTACTTGGCATGTTGGCTGTGGGGCTTGCGGAAGGGGCGCCGCGTTGGTTTCTGCCTTATCTGGGGTTTATGCTTTCGATCATAAACCTATTCACACATACCCTGGTCTTTCCCCCAAGTTGGAGTGGCTTTGTGTTTCTGAGGCAAGCATCACGGTTTATCAGAGGCTTTGTTCGTCAAGGAACAGTGTGGATCGGTGTGATTGTTCTGGCTATTCTGTTGGTTTTGATTGCTGCGCTAATTCCAAAATTCCGCCCATTTTATCGACGGCTTAAGGACGATTGGACTCTGCTCGCCTTTATTATCTATGGAGTTGTACCACTTGCGATCCTAACGACCCTCGATGATTATCAGGGTGAAGATCTGTATGTGCTGGTTGCAAATCTGGTCCTGGCCATCGGTGGTTGGTTCTACGTGCGTAATCAGAACCCATGGAAGCGCTATGCGATCTTGTTCATCGGTCTGACTTTGTCCATGGCGGTTGCCGCCGTGGGAAAGGCGATCATATACAAATATTTTTGGGTAGGTGTTCGTCACTTTACGTGGCAGTCTGAGACAATGAGCACAGTCACCTTGTGGGTCTGGCTGGCCTTGTTCATGCTGGCACCGCTTGCACTCAAGCTATTGCCAGGTGCAAGTAACCATTCTCACATGTCCGATACCGTGGTGGTGTGATATGCGATTCCTTCGAATGTTCCATCGTTCACTGTTAAATCTCCATCCGAAAAAATATCGGGATGAGTATGGTGAGGAATTGCATACCGTGTTCAATCTGTCAATGGATGATGCAACCGGAAGGGTGGAAGAGATCAAAATATTCCTGCGTGAATTGATGGGATTACCCAGGGCGATAATTCATGAACACCTGCGTGAGAGGAGAAAAACAAAAATGACTGGAAAATTCGTGTCACGCTTCGACTTTGAACCTGGTTCGCGGAATGAAACATTAGCCGCGCTGGCACCGTTCCTCTTGATCGGCGCATTACCTACACTGATGACATATATCAACAAATCCGTGGGCCTTCCCATGTGGATACAGATCGTTTTTACTCTCTTCATGTGGTTCTCGGTTGGCGGTTTGCTTTTTATCGGATTTAAAAAGGGAGTACCCCGCTGGTTCATGCCGTATTTGGGATTGCCACTGCCGCTTTTGAGTGTCTATGGTTTCTTTGGTCTGTTTTCTCAACTAATATTTGATTGGATGCCTTCCTCAAAGCTATATCAATCTTCATGGTTTTTGGGTCAACTTGTTTTTCAAGGGCTTCTATGGATAGGATTGATATTCCTGATTATCTTATTGCTCCTGGTAACCGGGTTGAGCTCCAGGCTTCGCCCGTTCTATGATCGAATCAGGGACGATTGGACGCTGCTTTCCTTTATTTTATATGGTACAGCACCATTTGCCCTTGTCCTTACATTTGGTGATTATCAGAACGAAGAACCCTACCTGTTCCTATCGTTTTTGATCCTTGCAATTGGTGGATGGTTCTATCTACGGAATAACGATCAATGGAAGAAATTTGGGTCGTTGTTTATCGGGTTTGCGTTGTCGATGTTTGTATCAGCAATCGGGAAAGGAATCTTGTACGCAGGCCCCTGGCCGCGACCAAAACTTTTCACCTGGCAGACCGAGGTGATGAGCACGATCATCATGTGGGCCTGGCTGGCGTTGATCATGTTCCTTCCGCTTGCGATCAATTTGCTGCCGCGTTCCGACGAGACCTCAGCGGCGGCTGGTTAACGCATTCATTTTTTGACGACAAAATAAAAGCAAAACTGGACAGTGATCGTCAACTGTCCAGTTTTTGCGTTATCAACCGTATGGATCAAGGGGTCAGGCGATAGAAGCGGAAGAAGAAATTCTCGATCGGCAGGATCTCAACCTTGCTGAAGCCTGCCTCCTCTGCGTAATTTTTTAGCGTATCCGTGCGCATGACAGTGCCGGTGCCGACTGCCGGGTGGTCGACCATGCCCACAGGCAGACAGTGCAAAATGCTCCAGCCGTACATCATCCATTCGACGTCATTGCCCTCGGCGGTGAATGTATCGCCCACGCGCTCATCCACAACGAGGACAACACCGTCTTCACCTGCCAGTTCGCGCATCATGCTTAAAGCCGCCACAGGGTTCGACATATCGTGGACGCATTCAAAGGCGGTCACCAGATCGTATTGACCTGCCAGTTCAGGGTCGCCCGCATCGCGCACCTGAAAACGGACGCGGTCTGTGAGGTTATGCTGCTTTGCAATTCCCTGTGCCTTTTCGATGGACGGCTCATCAAGATCGTATCCGTCCACCTGGACGTTTGGGTATCCCTGCGCGATACCGATGCTCGACCATCCATATCCGCACCCGATATCTGCAACGCGCGCCGGCGGGTCGGATTTCAATCGTTCATGCACATCGGCCATCGCGGGCAGCCATTCCTGCGATAATTGGTGAAGGAAAGCCGGTCGGTTGATGGCCGCCTGCCCCTCGCGCAGATCGACGCCATAATCGGAATACGGCACGCCGCCGCCCTTCCGATAGGCTTCCAGCAGGGAGTCCAGCGGTCGGACGGCGCCAGCCATCAATCGGGTAATGGGTGCAACGTAGTTCAGGCTGTCGCTTTCAGTGAGCGGCTCGACATGACCGGGAGGCAGGCTGAAACGCCGCTTGTCCGGTTCGAGAGTCTCGTCGTCCACCTCCAGGATGCCGGCCACGGTCTGTTGCTCGAGCCATTCGCGTGTGTAGCGTTCAAATGTATTCGTTTGCGCGGCCAGTTCAGACGACGTCAGCGCTCCCTTTGCCAGCGCGTGGTAATAGCCCAGGCGCTCCCCGATGTAGATCGAGAAGAGACTGAACGTACCGCTGGCGAATCCCAGAAACGTATCGATAAACGCGTCGCGCTGCTGCTCGACCTTCTCCGTGGACATTTGTTGGATCTCACTCATGACTGCCTCCTTTTTGATTACGTGCAAACGGTTAATGTTCTTAACCCTTGGAAACAGGCAAAAGTTGCGGATTGATGGGGATATTGCGAAAGCACCTTATTGTTCATCGACGAATAGCCGGGCAGCAACGCTGCGCCAAATGCCACAGCCCGCCTCTTTCGCCGCCTGAACCTGCTCCAGCGTTCTGGGAGTTGCCCCCCGCCCGATCCCGCCAAACTAGCTTGCTCGTTGGTTTATTGGTGATATTTCTCCAAAAACTCTTCCAGAACTCGATTGAAGTCAGCAGGGTTATCCTGATTGGCATTGTGTCCCGCGTCTGGGA
>DATHRQ010000098.1:0-3151 GCA_035465095.1 Anaerolineales bacterium
GCTCAGCACACGCGCATAGGCCGGCACAGACTGCGCCAACGCAAGATTGAGGTAACGCCGACGTTCCTCAGGCGAACCCTCGATGATCTGCGACATCTGCGGCACAAAGATGACCGCATTGAAATGACCGATGACCTCGCTAGCAGGTTTTTTGACGCCGTCAAGCAGAATCTCCTTGCGCAAACGCTGTCCGTTCAATACCCCGACAGGCTCAAGGATCAGACGTGCCTCGATGCGGTGTCTGCGTTTTGCACGCTGATATTCTGCAACCAGGCGCGTAACAGTCAGACTCCCTTTGTTGGCCTCATTTAGATTGACGATCTGACGATCTGAATTCGTTTGAAATGATGTGAAGGCTGCCAGAAAATATATTGCCTCCAGAACCGTGGTCTTGCCCTGTGCATTGGCACCGGCGAGCAGAATCACTCCCTTTGGCAGGTCGAGATCCAAACGGGTGAATTTCCGGAAGTTGGTGAGAGAGAGATGTTTTAGATACATTGTTTTGCAGGGGCAGGATTTCCCCGCCCAGGATTGCCATTCAATTGACGGGGCGAGACGACCTCGCGCCTACAATTTCATTTCCAATTCTATTTCATCGCGCAACGGAATATTATTGTAACCAATCAGCGGAATTCCCGGCTTGATCTTTCTCGATTCATTCACAGCGCCGCGATATAGGTTTGCCAACTCAAATTTATGTCGCTGATAAAACCCCAGCGCATTTAGATTGTCGTTGGTTGTGATCAGAAAGACCCGCCTGCATTTTTTCTTCCGCGCTTCCTCTATAATCACATTGAGCAGTTTTGTTCCGATGCCCTGTCCTTCACGCAAGCTGTTAATGGAAGTGATTTCACATTCGTCATTCGTGACAATAAATGTCACCAAGCCGAGCCATTCGCCCACAGCCTCTATTACAAATCCTTCAAGCTGTTCGGGGCGATACACCGTTCCGCGTGTGACCATTTCCTCGCCGCCCCAATGCTCGATCCAAAATTGACGCAGGCGCGGTAAATCGTCAGAGACCAGACGACGGAGGCCTGTCACTAAAATTCCTGTTCTTCTTCTACTTCCTCTTGTTCCTCTTGTGGCTGCCAAACGCGCGCGGCAATATCGGGAAACAGCACACCGTTCAAATGGTCGATCTCATGCTGAAAAATGCGCGCCAGCCAACCCTTCGCTTTAACCTTCATTGGCTTGCCGTGACGGTTCAATGCCTTTACCAGAACTTCTTCGTGCCGTTCCACCTCTCCCACCAGACCAGGGATTGAAAGACAACCCTCCACGCCCATTACCTTTTCTTCTGATGCCTTGACGATCTCAGGGTTGATGACCGCCCACACTTTCTTGGGTGCATCTTCAACGTCTTCATCCTCTTCACGCATATAGTATTCGACCACAACCAGCCGTTCAGAGATGCCGATCTGAGGTGCGGCGAGGCCGACGCCCGGCGCTTCGCGCATGGTTTCGACCATATCGTCGATCAGGGAGTGCAGGTCTTTATCAAATTTTGTGATGGCGCGGGCTTTACGCCGCAAGACAGGGTCTGGTAGGGTAACGATATTTCGCAGGGTCATCCTTGATTTCAACCTTTATTTATACTTTATGAAGTTCCCGATTTTACTCGAATTCCGAACCGTTATCGTTTTCTTCTTCGGCCCGAAACTCCTGGGCATTCCTATGATAGGTTGCCAGCCATTCCGCCATGCGGTTGCGTTCGGAGGCGACGGCAGCCTGCTCTCTCTGATTTTTAAGTGCCAGGCGGCGGCGATCTATATCCGATTGCACGGCGGCAGGATCGATCACATCCTCGAAGGCCAGTTTGGAGCCGCCAACGGTGATATGTACCGTTCCAAAATTGAAAATATTACCAAGCAATCCATGCCGTTCATAATGCGTTCCCAAAATGCTCTCCAATTGTGCAGCATTGCGCGATTCGGTACCGAGGGGCTTACGGTCGATATCTATGATCTGCTCGTTGGTCACTTCGAACGTGTCATTGCTCCAGTCCAATACCGCATAAAGCAGCCAGAATGCCATCGGAATCATTAAAAGCACATATACGTTCACCCAGGTATCCACCAAAAAGCCGTCGTCAAAGGAAATCACAGCTTGTACGGGGTCAAGATACAACTGGATCGAACGATAGATGAGCAGGAATATCAATCCAAAGAAACCGGCGAACGGCATCCATGCGTCGAGGATCAAAACTACCCAATGTTTACGGTAGATCACGTTCTCTCCCAATTCAAAACGGAGTCTGATCCTGTTCAGGCCCAGAATTCTGAGAATGGCGCCTAAGGTCTCTGGCTTGGGTTCGGGTTTGGGTTGAGCCTCTGCTTCTGACTCCTCTTCATCTTCCGGCGGGGTGGGGACTGAGAGTCCCAGCCGGTTACGGATGGCCTCCTTCATCGCCTCTTTTTCAATGTCAACTGCACGGTTTTTCGTCCGGTCCCAGTACTCCTCGATCATGTGCTGTGCCTGTTCAGGATGATCGACCTTCTTGAACGGAACCGTGCCGATCCAGGTGCGGACCAGGACATCCCCATAATCGAGGATCCGCCCCAATTGACTGGTCTCCACGTTTACAGAAAGGATCGTGCTCAACGGCGATTCCTGGCGGCTGTCATAGATACCGATCACCTTTTCGAGCCAGACCACACGTTGATTGGTAACCACGTAATAGTCGTTGCCCCAATCGACCCACGTCCAGAAGATCCAACCCACGATTGCGATAAAACTCAGGAGTGAGGCCAGCGCTACAATGGTATACGAAAGAATGCTGATCCAGGCATACAGAAATGCGATGGGAACAAGCAACGACAGCGCTGGCGCGATCAGGCTATTGATTAAAACGATTCTATGCTTGCGCGCCAGAAAATAGACCACTTCATCCTGCCGCAGCCACTTGAAACGCAGTGTACGCGCCAGTTGACGGCTGCGCACAGCAATGTCCATGTTCGAGCGGAGTTGCGGAAATTTTCTCAAGTAGTTCTCGAAACTTTCGCGGGACAATATCAGCAGGCGTGTGTCGCGCGTCGCTACGACAGTGCCAGACCGCGTGCGGCGTGCGATCAATCCCATTTCGCCAAAATAATCGTTCTTCTCGAGCACCGCAAGCTGTATCTCTTCCCCCTCCTGTTTGCGGACAATG
>DATHRQ010000099.1:0-4286 GCA_035465095.1 Anaerolineales bacterium
ATCACACTGCGTTCGGGTGTGATGGGGTTTGAAAGTGTTACATATTCATCGTGTGAAACAACGCGGCTTTCCCGCTCGGGCGAGGTCATGCGATAAGTGACGATCTCCTGCAGACCCAGGCTGACCAGAATATCGCGTACATGTTCCTCCCACTCATGGACGGGATTGCCGATCTGCGGCGGGAGTGCATCGGCCATGCGCGTTTCAGGGATGTTGTCAAAACCGTAACTGCGCGCAACCTCTTCAAGCACATCGGCAACGCCGACAATACCCTCACCGATATCAAGACGATGAGAGGGCGCTGTAACCCACAGACCTTCTTTCGTGACTTCACACTTGAATTCAAGCCGTGTAAGCAGTTCAGACATCTTTTCAAGCGAAAGATCAATACCGAGCAATCGTTTCGCGTCCTGAGCTGTAACTTCTACAACCGAATCCTTCGGCTGAAGCGGATACGCATCCACAAGTCCAGGGGCGACCTTACCGCCCGACCATTCTGCCAGGAGCTGCCGTCCACGCCGGACGCCCGTCTCCGCCAGTGACGGATGCACCCCGCGTGAGAATCGGAAGGATGCTTCGGATGGCAGGTTATGCTGCTGTGCCGTCTTGCGGATGTTGATGAAGTTCCACGCCGCGCCTTCAAGCAGGATGTTCCTGGTTTTATGGGTCACTTCTGACTCGAGCCCGCCCATCACACCTGCCAGCGAGAGTATGCCTGCCTCGTCACAAACGAGCACATTGGTCGAAGTCAGCGTACGTTCGATATCGTCGAGCGTTGTGAGCTTCTCACCCTCTTGTGCAGCACGCGTGCTGATCTTTATAGTATCTTTGCCAGCGCGTTCTTTGAGCACATCATAATCAAAGGCATGCAGGGGTTCACCCTGGTCAAGCATGGCATAGTTGGTTGCATCCACGACATTGCTGATGGGACGAATCCCTGCCAGCCGCAGACGGTGTCTGATTTTGTAGGGACTGGGTTTGATTTCCACATCACGGATCAATCCCAGCACAAAACGCGGGTTGAGTTCAGGGTCGCCGATCTCGATCGAAACCAACTCTTCCACGGATTCACCCTCCGTTTTGTATTCGATGGTTGGTTTCCTGAGTTCGCGTCCCGTCAGCGCGGCCAGTTCACGCGCAACACCGATGACATTCGCATTGCGCGCCATATTCGGCAGGATGTCGATGTTGAGTACCGCATCGCCCATGTAATCCACGAGCGGCTGACCAACGGGAGCATCGTCCTCAAGCAGGATGATGCCTTCATGTTCGTCCGAGATGCCAAGCTCTTTTTCAGAGGCGACCATCGAATAGGATTCGACACCGCGTATCATGGCGCGTTTAAGTTTTGTCAGGACATGTCCGTCTTTATGGCCATCGTATATTTCTGAACCTTCTTTTGCATATGCCACTTTTAGAGGTTTAGGCAGTTTACCTATGCCTTTTAAGTCGAAGATGTTCGGCGCACCCGTCAATACAACCTGCTCCTGCTCACCATCAAACAGGTCGAGCAGGGTCAAACGATCTGCGTTGGGATGAGGCTTCACCTCACGGATCTCGGCCACGACGATCCTGTCACGGTCCCAACTGATGCCGCTGGTCTTGAATTCGTGCCGCCCACTATCTTCATACGTCGACATCGGTAAACCCACATACTTAATATCTTCTACTTCGAGACCTGCGAGCGTGAGCATCCGTGCAATTTCATCAACGGACAGGCCATCCAAATCAATGTAGTCTTTCAACCATGAGATTGGTAATTTCATAATTCACCTTTTATGAGAAACCCGTTGGTTGAGTAGCGAGCGTTCTTCGCGAGCGTATCGAAACCAACAAGTAATATGCAACTCTTTGTTACAAACTTATTCTGCTTAGTGGTGGTTTCGATACGTCCCTCAAAGAGCATTCGGGACTACTCAACCACCGATAGTTTTAGAACTGCTCCAGGAACCTGAGGTCATTACCCCAGAAGTAACGGATATCGTCAATCTTGTAGCGCAGCATCAACTGACGTTCCGGCCCCATGCCCCAGGCATAGCCTGAATAACGTTTCGGATCGTATCCGCCATTTTCCAGAACGACGGGATGAACCATGCCGCATCCGAGAATCTCAAGCCAGCCTGAACTTTTGCAAACACTGCATCCCTTACCGCCGCAGACGAAACACTCCACATCCATTTCAGCGGATGGCTCCGTGAACGGAAAGTACGACGCACGGAAGCGCGTGCGTGCATGTTGCCCGAACATGCGGCGGGCAAAATCATTCAGTGTACCTTTCAAGTCGGCGAAGGTGATATTCTCGCCAACCACGAGACCCTCGACCTGGTTGAACTGGATCTCTGAGCGTGCAGTGATCTGTTCGTAACGAAAGCACATGCCAGGCGACGCTATACGGATCGGCGGCGGGTTTTCAGGGTCTATCGCGGCGTATTCGCGCATCGCACGAATCTGCCCTGGCGAAGTTTGCGTGCGAAGCAGAATTGGGTTATCGCCACGTTCACCTGCCTCCACGAAGAAGGTATCCTGCAGGTCGCGGGCTGGATGATGCGGCGGGAAGTTTAATAACTGAAAATTATATTCGTCCGTCTCCACCTCGCGCGAGGTATAGACCTGAAAGCCCATCTCGGCAAGAATATCCAATACGAGCCGCAACTGCTGTGTGGATGGATGAAGTCGTCCGATGTTGACTGTGCGGCCCGGCAGTGTCACATCCAGTTGTTCCTCCTCGAGGGATTTCGCCACCGCAGCATCCTTGATCACCTGAGCCCTTTCCTCCAAAGCGGACTCGAGCGCCACTTTGACGCGGTTCGCCGCCTGCCCGACAGCCGGTTTCTCCTCCTTGGGCAGTTTCCCCAGCCCGGAAAAGACAGCCATCAAGGGCGAGCTGCGCCCAATGTTCGCCACACGCCAGGCCTCCAGCGCGGCTGAGTCATTGATCGCTTCCAAAGATTCAAGCGCGGTATTTTCGATCTCTTTCAATTTATCGAGCATTCGTACCTCCGTATTTATCCGTCATTGCGAGGAGGGCATAGTCCGACGAAGCAATCCCCTAATCAAATTGGAGATTGCTTCGGGCGAAAGAATATCGCCCTCGCAATGACGGGGTAATGACAAACAAAAACCTCCCGTCCACAATGGGACGAGAGGGAAATTCTCGCGGTACCACCCAAATTAGCCTGTAAAGACTCACTTAGTGCCGACTATCATCAGCCTCCCCTGTAACGCTGGGATTGCGGATCAGACTACAAAACGTGGAACTCGACACGCTCTTCACCTTCACGGCTCAAGAGGGAACTTCAACTGGTTTCGGGCGAATGGGACTTTCAGCAATTCCCGTCCCATCTCTCTGGCGGCTTCTGCTTGTACTCAAATTTTCTATATCAAGTTGGCAAATCTTTTTACTTACACTTGAATTGCCATCCGAACTAGAATTGTTGGAGTACCAGCCTACTTTCCTCTGTCATAGCCTTTTATGTAATTGGGTCTCGCCTGTTACCCTTTATTATCTGCAAAAATGTGACGATGTCAAGGCTGGGATTCGGTTTGGGTTGTTGAATCAGGTTTGTGTTAAGAGCGAATCGTCAGTCCGTCGCTTTTATAAGACAATAGGATAGGTAGATCCGCTCGCGGTTGACAAAGCTGTTGAAGACGCCCGATCCCTCAACAGCCGCAAATGTCTCCATCACAGGATGAAGAAATTTGGGAGTAAAACCATGAACGAGATTCCGATAGCGTTCGCTGGTGCGCTTGAGGGCGGCCAGAACATGTTCAGTGATATCTGTTTTGGATTTCACTTTGAAACCTGCGCCTGCGATATCACTGTCAAGTTGAGAAATTGTCTCTGGCGTGCGGAAATCAGCGTACAGCAGATGTCCACCTTCACGCAGGACACGATAGGCAGATCGGAAGAAAGCATCCTGCCGCGGATAACAATGTGAGGCCTCAACGTTCACGACCGCGTCGAAATGATTATCAGGGAAATCGAGCGCTTGTGCATCGCCGATTCGAAAATCAATGTTCAGCGCATTATGTGTCCTGCGGTTGTATTCTATGGCCCTACCATTTTGATCGATGGCCGTGTATGTTTTCGGTTTGTGATACCGTTTTACGAAGGAAGCGCCGCCGCCGTGCCCGCAACTGACTTCGAGGACGATTTTGTCAGCCAGATCGGCTCCGCTGGCCACGTGGTGATAGAGTTGAATGGCAGGGCGATTGGGTTCATCCTCGGGCTCGAGTTCGAGTGTTTCACCCTTAGGAGGCCAGAATCCATAGTTTAGAAATGTAAC
>DATHRQ010000100.1:0-5030 GCA_035465095.1 Anaerolineales bacterium
ACGCCAACCAGCAACCAAACAAAATTTCTTACTTGCGTGATCCGCTGGTTCGGACGCAGTTCACAAATTCGGCGAATCCAAGTACGATACATTTGGTTGATCGGCATGAGAGGCTCCTGGCAAAGTTTCTTGTGACTAAGCTACTTTACCCGCTTTTTACTGCCGATCAACTATTCTCTTGGTAAAGTGTCAGGTCGCTAGTAAAAATTTACATAATAACTTTATCTACAGAGAAATTTTTAAGGTTGAAAATATAGTTAATACAGGGAGTTAGATAGTAAACTAATGGTATGAGAACTTGATTCATTATCCTTTGTTATTGAAAGCACATTAGCAAGAAATTTCGTATACTATATCTCTTTCAAAAACTTCCTCGTCTCCTCAATTTTATCCTTTTCCACTTTTCCATTCTCCTCCCAATACTCCAACAATTGACCGATCGTCAGCACTGCGTGCATGGAATAGCCTGCCCCCGCCAGCGACTCTTTCGCACCTGATTGACGATCCACCAGCACAACCACATCTTTCACGACCAGGCCCGCGCCGGTCAGTTTTTCGATGGCTTCGAATTTACTTCCGCCGGTGGTGACCAGATCGTCAATGACGACAACCGTCTCGCCCGCGTGATATACACCTTCGATCTCGGCTTTCGTCCCGTAGGTCTTGACTTCCTTGCGCGGGTAGATCATGGGATAGTCACCAGCCAGAGAGATGGCAGTCGTAATTGGAATTGCTGCATAAGGCAAGCCAGCAATGCGGTCGAATTTCAAATCTTTGAGTAGAGGTAAATATGCCGCGCCGATCTGTTCCAGTAGTTTGGGATAGGTGATGACCCTGCGCAGGTCAATGTAAATGGGACTCTTGAGTCCTGACTTGAGGGTGAAGTCGCCGAATTTGATACAGCCTGCGGAGAGGAGTTCATCGGCGAGGGATTTTTGTGATGGGGTGAATTCGGTCATAAATGATTCCTTTTTTGCCACAGAGACACACGCGTGCCTGCGCACGGTGCAGGCAGAGAGCGCAGAGATTTTTTAATCGTTTTCTCCGTGTCTTTGCGACTCAGTGGCTAATTTGCCTTTTGATATGCACAATCTCATCTCTAATTTCTGCCGCGGCTACCTTGGGATTCTCCGCACGCGAGATGCCGCGTGAGATGGGGATCAACATCCCTTTGCCGTCTGTCCGCAGACCTGACTTCAATGCGATTTCCAAATCGCCGCCTTGGGCACCAACGCCAGGGGTGAGAAACCATAAGTCAGGCGCAGCGGCGCGGACGCGTTGCATCGCATCGATATGGGTTGCACCAACGACGAGTCCGATGTTGTTTTTTGTGTTCCATGATTGGGCTAACTCTGCAACGTGAATGAATAACGGTAAGGGCGGACGGCCGTCCGCCCCTACGACGGATACATCTTGCAAATCACCTGAACCTGCGTTGGATGTTTTGCACAACAGGAATACGCCTTTATCTGGGTGATTTAGAAAAGGCTTAATCGAGTCATGCCCAAGATACGGACTCAACGTGATGCAATGTGCACCCAAAGATTCAAACGCGGATTTGGCATACGCTTCGGCTGTGGAGGCGATGTCACCGCGTTTGGCGTCGAGCACCACAGGGATGAGTGAACCCTGCCGCTTTGACTCTGCGTCAATGGCTTCGATGACCTGCTTGAGCGCGGTCCAGCCTTCGGCGCCGAAAACCTCGAAGAAAGCCGCGTTGGGTTTGAATGCCGCAGCGTAGGGAGCTGTCTCTCGGACGAGATTCAGGCAAAAGTCCAGGGCAGAAGCGGGAGAAGGCTCCTTGAGTTCGCTTATGTGCGGGTCGAGTCCAACGCACAAGAAGGAGGAACAGTCATCGACGCGTTTTTCGAGGAAGGTGAAAAAGGTTTCCAAAATTTTCTCCTGTTTGAAAGTTTGAAGGTTGGCAAGTTTGAACGTTGAAACCTTTAAACCTGCCAACTTGTAAGCGTTTATGCCTTACCCAACACCATCGCCAGCAGTGCCATTCTCACATACAACCCATACTCCATCTGACGGAAATATGCCGCGCGGGGATCTTCGTCGAAGTCCATGCTGATCTCGTGGACGCGTGGGAGCGGGTGCATCACGATCATATCCTGTTTGGCGGCTTTCATGATCTCGGGGTCGATCACATACGCGCCCTGGACCTTTTCATAATCGGCGGGGTCTTCGAAGCGTTCCTTCTGCACGCGCGTGACATACAGCACATCGGTTTCGGGCAGGGCTTCTTCGAGCGTGGTGAACTCTGCCTGCTCAATACCCTTCGCGCCGACCTCGTCCATCACTTCCTTCGGCATCTTCAAAATATCGGGAGAGACGTAATTGACCTTGACTTTGAACAACGACAGCAGCCGCGCCAGCGAATGGACGGTGCGCCCGTATTTTAGATCGCCGAGCATGGTCACGGTCATGCCGTCCACCTGACCCGTGCCGAGTTCCTCGAAGATCGTGAACGTATCGAGCAGCGCCTGCGTGGGGTGTTCGCCCGTGCCGTCTCCCGCGTTGATGAGGGGTTTGCGCGCCGCCTTTGCCGCGATCGCCGCCGACCCCGTCTCGGGATGACGCAGCACCAGCACATCGGCATAACATTCGAGCGTGCGCACCGTATCCGAAAGGCTCTCGCCCTTCGTCACTGACGAATACTTGACCTCATTGATCGGGATGACGCTCCCGCCCAGCCGTTCCATCGCGGCCGTAAAAGACGAGGATGTCCTCGTGGACGGTTCATAGAACAGGTTCGCCAGGATCTTCCCTTTCAGAAGGTCGAACGTCCCGACGCGCTCGACCATGCCGCGCATCTCGTGCGCCACACCGAACACGTACTCCAGATCGGCGCGGCTGAACTGCTTGACGGATATGATGTCCTTGCCAAACCACGCGGCGTGCTTGTTCTCGCCAAACGGCAGGTAAGGGGATTGAGATTCAGTAGGCATAATTTTTTACTCCTTTGACATATGTCATTGCGACCTTTGGGAAGCAATCTCGCAATTAGATGACTAGAAGACTAGAGACTAATGGACGATGGTCGAGTAGGACGTTAGTCTGTATCGAGACCACCCGCTTCTTACGAAGGGCGAGGCTGATTCTGTTTCAAGAGGCATTTTTCTTGCCTCGAGTTTCGTCCCATAAAAGATTCAGAAAAGGTTGTAGTTCAAGTATCAAATTATCGTCAGCATTGCAATGTACTCGCTTTATGACATTCGGGTTTTCTTCAAGAGTGATAGGACTTGCAATTTCATATTTGAGAATAATATTACTGGTATTAAAACCCACACTTACAAAGCGATCCCCAATCTTTAATCCATGTTCATCAGCAGTTGAGATAAATAAATCATAGACTGATGTTCCGCCTCGGAATAATTTTGCTTGTTCTGTATTCGAAAAATCTTTTACAAGTTTATATATGGCAGGAAAAGCTATATCGTAGTAATTATTAGGAAGAATGTCACCAAAGGGATGTTTCGCGAATTCTTTATAATGCAAAACAACAGGTTTCCACGACTGAAGATTTCTTTCAGCAATTCCTTCTGGCAAAAGTGCAAGTTTTTGGGCAATATCAACGTTCGTCATTCTGTACTCCTTTTTTCATCCAAAAATATGATTCGCCAGCGGAATGACATTGATCAACGGCTCTTCGTAGGGATGCACACGCTTTATCACTTCGATCGCATCCTTCACCAACTCGCGTTTGCAGTTTACTTCGAGTTTATATTCCGCCACTTCGTTGATCTCGCCGACCTTCCCTTCGGACGGGTTTGCGCCTTCCATCGGGCGGAAGAATCCGCGAACGGGCGTCAGCGCGACGCAGTGGTCGTAGTTCCCGATCACGCCCACGCCGATCTCTGAAAGTGCGTCCGCGAGCTGCATGGCGTGGTCTTTAGGGACGAAGATCTCGAGTTTTACTTCCGTGAAGTTTTGCATGGTATTCACCTTCCGTCATATTGTTTCGCTCAGGTCTCGATACACCGCTTTCCCCTGCGGGGACCTTCGGCGCGGCAATCGACCATCGCTCGCAATGACATTAATTATCTACAAACTGCCTAATCTCCTCAAATGCAGCACGTGCCTCTGGTAATAAAGTTCCAAACGTATGCCAGACATGCCACATCCCTTCATATACACTAAGTGAAACTTCCACGCCTGCTGCTTTTGCTTTTTCTGCTATCATGCGAGCATCGTCCAGCAGGACTTCTTCGCTGCCCACTTGAATTAACAATGGCGGGAAATCCTGATAGTCAGCGTACACTGGCGAAACTAATGGTTCACGATGTTTCGATTTATCAGCATAAGCCAAAGACCATTCGTTCATCATATCGATACGCAGCATTGGGTCACGTTTTGCATTGGTGCGATATGTATTGCCGCTTAGTGACAAATCCGCCCAGGGAGAGATGCATATCACACCCGCTGGCAATGGGTCACCTTTCTCGCGTAAAGATAATACTGCAGCAAGACTTAATCCGCCGCCAGCCGAGTCACCAGCGAGAAAAATATTCTTTGATTCAAATCCCTGCTCCAATAACCAACGATACACCGATAAGACATCTTCCAACGCGGCGGGAAAAGGATGCTCGGGTGCAAGTCTATACTCCGGGGTCAGGATTCGCAAACCCGTGTGCTTCACGAGTGGAATACAAAGTACACGATGAGACTGGATCGACCCCGATACATATCCGCCGCCGTGAAGGTAAAGAATAACCTTGTCCTTCGATGTTTCGTCGATAAACAAACACTCCGCGTTGATCCCATTGATGACAACCAGTTCCGCCTGTATCCCTTTCGGGATTTTCCCAGACAGCCTCGCGGATTTTTCTACAAAGATCCGTATTTCAGGGATAGAGCGTTTGCGCCCAAACACCAAACGGGCTATTCCGAGCAGGATGGTTTTTCTAAGGGTGTTAGCCATACGCTCTTATATTCCTTCCATCGTAGTGTGTGAACTGGCAGCAGCTTTGATCTCGTGTTTGGCGATCTCGTCCGCTTCGTGACAACACCACCAGGGTGTTGCC
>DATHRQ010000101.1:0-3820 GCA_035465095.1 Anaerolineales bacterium
GGAAGGGGATACGCTCGCCGCGATCCACATAATACCGGTCAGTCAGCCAATCCCGTTTGGGGTCGTACATGGCAATGGCGGCAGTATCTGCCTTGAAAATCTTGCCCACTTTTTCGCCAACCAACTCTATGATCTTTTGAAAATCAAGTTGTTTTGCCAACCCCTCCTGCACACTGTTGATAATGGCAAGCTCGGCATTACGTTCCTGCTCGGCTTCAAAGAGACGCGCGTTCTGGATGGCGACTCCCATGTTGGATGCCAATGTTTCGAGCAGGCTCTGGTCACTTTCGGTGAAAGCGTTTTTGGCGTAGTCCATGATGACGACCACACCGAGCGCCTTCCCTTGCGCAAGGATCGGCACACCCAGCCAGGACTCGGTGTCAAATATCGCAGCCTGTGTCCCTTCAATTTCCTTCGGGATATATCCGCCCTTGGCGGCTCGTTCCTCCCTTGACGCGATCAACAGCGGCTTTTTGGATGTTATGACCTTGGAGGTCAGTCCCTTCCCAAGCGGGATGCGCTCACTGATATTTAGGTAATGATCTTCCGTGCTGTGGAGATATTCAGGATCGAGGACGCGGTTCTTTTCATCGTACAGAACGATCATCGTCGCCTGCGCCTCGAAAATATCGCGGATTTTATCGCCGACGATCTTCGTCACCGTCTTGACGTCCAACGTCTTTGCCATCGCTTCACCCACGGAGTTGAGGATGGCGAGTTCGTCCTTGCGCTCCTGCTCGGCTTCAAAGAGGCGCGCGTTCTGGATGGCGACGCCCATATTGGAGGCCAATGTTTCCAGCAAGTGTAAATCGTTTTCGCCAAATGCGTGTTCCCGGTAGACAGACAAATTTACCGAGCCCAGGACTTCATCACCAGCAATAATTGGAGCACCCAGCCAGGATGGAGCTATCACGCCCGATCCATATGTCTCCATTTCAGGGGAAAGATAACCGCCATGTTCTTTTTGCTCCTTTAAAGTGCCAAGAAGAAGCGGCTGACGCGTTTGAATGATAATTGAAGTTAATCCTTTGCCCAACGGGAATGGTGGAAACCAATCCACATAACCACCTTCGCCTCTATCATATTCGTATGCGGTATGGATCAGTTGAGTTTGTAGATCAAGGAGCTTGATTGAAACGTCAGCGTCAAATATGTCACGCACCTTATCGCCGACGATTCTTGTCACCGTCTTGACATCCAACGTCTTCACCATCGCTTCGCCCACCGAGTTGAGGATGGCGAGTTCGTCCTTACGTTGCTGCTCGGCTTTGAAGGATTGCGCGTTCTGCAGCGCCACGCTCATGCTGTTGGCGAGGGTTTGCATCAGCCGTAGATCATCTTGATCGTAGGCATTTTGTTGATAGCTTTGGACGCTAATCAATCCGATCAGCTTTTTGCCAGCCAGTATTGGAACACCGAGAAAACTCTCGTTCATGTCCATCTTTTCCCCAGGACTCGGCGTTTGAACCGCACCCAGTTTTATCATCTCTTCCTGTGTGCGGAGCAACATTGGCTTACAAGTATCCACTCCAATAGCCGTCAAACTCGGTCTTGGAACAGGTCCCTCTAGTTCTGGGATGCGCTCACCGCGATCCACATAATAGACATTAAATAACCAATCACGTTTGGCGTCATACATACCCACAGCTGTGGTGTCAGCTTTGAAGATTTCTCCCACTTTTTCCCCGATCAGGTCAATAATGCCCTGGAAGTCAAGTTGCTTTGCCAGCCCTTCCTGCACGCTGTTGATGATGGCAAGCTCGGCATTGCGTTCCTGCTCGGCTTCGAAGAGCCGTGCGTTTTCAAGGGCAACTCCTAAACTGCCCGCAAATGTCTGCAACAAACGCACATCCGAATCGTTAAACGCATTCTCGCGTTCCCAGTTTTGAATTGTGAAACCGCCCACCACCTCATCTTTAATAATGATCGGTACGCCAAGCCAGGATTTCGGATTGGGTCTTTTAGGATTCTGTTCAATATTTGAATTGACCATCAGCGGCTGGCGGGTTTTTACCACGGTTGCGACAAAACCCCATTCGCTGATCGGGAACTCAAGGTTCTCGATTCTCTTTCCGTTTTCAAACAGATAAGGAACTTTCATGATGCCGCTGGTTTTATCTAAAAACCCAATACCAACATTTTCCACTGAAAAGATTTCCGCGAGTTTATCGCCTACTGAATCGACGATTCCTTGAAAGTCCAGTTTGGATGCCAGAGCGGTCTGCACGCTATTGATGATGGCGAGTTCGTTCACACGCGAATTGAGTTCTTCGGTTCTCTCTTCGACCTTTTGTTCGAGTCCTTCCAATAAACCCGCATTGTCCAACGCGACGGCGCCTTGATTCGCCAACATGCCGAGCATATCGCGGTCGGTATCGTCGAACCTACCGTAGAGGGAATCCATGTCTGTATAGAGGTAGCCGATGACCTGATTTTGAGCGATGAGCGGAGCGACGATTCGGCTGAGTCCCTTGCGTTTGGGGCGGGTCAGCTTCACGGTTCGTGTGCGGCGGACGGGGGAGAGGTACCTGTTGATCGAAGCGAGAGTCTTTTGCGCGTCCTCCCCAACAGGGACGTGCGAATCCGCCAATTCCATTTCCCCATCCTTTTCAAGCATCAACAGCACGCGTTCGCCGCCGCTCAGTTCGGTGGCTTCCTCGACGAGGAAGGTTTTGATCTCCTCAAGGCTGTGCAGGGCATTGAGTTCGAGGCTGATCTCCGCCAGCCGCTCGAACGGCTCGCGCAAACTGGACTCGACCTCAAGGTGCGCGAAACGGCGCTCCTTGGGCAATTTGCGTTTCGCGGCATGTTTATCCCATGCCTGCACGATCTCGCGATTGATCCTGACCTTGTTGAGATAGTTGCGGCGCAGACCGACATCGCTCAGGCTTTCAATGCCCTTCAACAGGAAGTCATACGCCATTTCGAGCACTTCGTCGGCTTCCTTATTTTTCTTGTTGGCGCGTAATGACAGTGAATGCCGCCACCAGATATTTTGGGATGGGTGATCATTATCCTTGGGAAAGTTCAGTTCACGATGTTTTTTTACAGCCCGTGAGGTGGATTTCAATGCTGTGACAGGCTCACCGTTTTCAAGATGTGCATCCCCCAACAGTGCGTGTATGCCAATTTCGTAAATTTTTCGTGTATTACGTGATAATCGAATTGCCTTCTTAAGGTGCCTGATTGCTTCTTTTGTTTTGCCATCCAACAATGCAACGCGCCCAGCCAGTTCTTCGGTAAACGCCTCAATAAACTCAAATCGTTCCATGGCACGAAGTTCTTTAATATGTTGGCGTGCGTACTCTAAGTCATCTTGCTCGATCTCGATGTGAATAATGTTGGAAAATGGAATAGTAGCTTTTGGATCAATATCCAGACTTTTTTGATAGAAACGAAGAGCACGCGAGTAAAGTCCGAGCAGGGAGTAACTAACACCAAGATTATTGGTGATACCATTTCCAAGATAGCCTGATGCTTGACGGGCTTGATAGGCTTGCTTATTAAGAAGTATGGATTGAGCAATATCTGGTTGGATAACTGCCAGCGCACTCAGTGCCTCTGCCTTCCCCAAGTTGTAGCCGATCTGTTCACTGATGTTCAATGCAGTTTGCGCATGTTGTCGTGCATCTTCAGTTTGACCTGCGAATGCCGATACCCATGCAAAGCCTGAATGGATTCTAGCTAAACCACGCTGGTCACCCAAAGTCTTACACAAATCCACAACTTGCTGCCCAGTTATTAGTTGTTGCTCTCCCGTTTGGTTTGAAGCCAACCAAAATAGGCTTTCGGCTTCAAGTTGTTTATCTTTACTCTTGCG
>DATHRQ010000102.1:0-2175 GCA_035465095.1 Anaerolineales bacterium
CCCGCATTCATAAGGCAGAGCAGGTATCGGCAAAGCGTTTTCACTGCGAAGTCAAGTTGGAATCACCAGCAGAGATTGATTCTGAATTGATAGGCTGGCTCCAAAATGCTTATGAACTCAGTGCGTAACGTCTAGCTGCCGCCAACCTTCATTTCCACTTTATACGTTATGCCGCAGGAGTATGATGCAATCAACGATTGAAAGCAATGCCATCATTACCTGTCCACAATGCGGGTTTGCCAAACAAGAGCAAATGCCGCCTGACACGTGAGTGATAATATATGAATGCACCAGTTGTGGCGCGATCCTTCGTCCCAAAGCAGGAGATTGCTGTGTCTATTGCTGGTATTCTGATAAATGTTGTCCATATGAACAAACAGAGCCATGGTGAACATGAAACTTTGGAAACCAGGTCAAGGCATTATCCTGCGTGAGGTGTGGCGTAACAAAGTGTATTCAGTTACGCCTGTACGCGTCGTGCAGGATTCCGTAGATTGGATTGCGCTGTACCGTCCACCCCACACTGTGAATCTCTGGCCCCACACGCTTGAAGGCGAAACTATTCGGATACCGCAGGATGAATGGGTCCTCGATGGTGGACCATGGCCTATAGGCATTTTGTATCTGATCCATGTCGGGGTCGGTTACACCTACAGCGGCGAATGGGATCAGGACCATATTTTCAGCGGGTGGAAAATCGATCTGGTAGAACCTGTTAGGCGAACATCGCTTGGCTTTGATTATATGGATCAATTACTCGATATTATGGTTAGTGCTGATCGTACGAACTGGTATTTGAAAGATGAAGATGAAGTGCAGGAGGCGCAGGCAAGCGGAATTTTCACGGCAGAACAAGTACGCGATCTTTATCGACGCGGGGAGCGCGCCGTTCAAACATTAAAGGAAAACGAATCGCCTTTTGATAGTGACTGGGAAAGTTGGAGCCCAACGATGGCATTACGTGAGTCCTTCGATTATCCTGATGGATGGGATCGTGTATAAGTCACCTTCAATGCCCGCGCCAAATGAACCTCCACTAAAGGAGAAATGATCCATGACTGACATCCGAAACGAACTCCTGCCCAAAGGGAGAAGTCTATATTCGCCGCGTGAGTTTATCCGCAGTTCCCTGCTGTTCCTGCTCGTGGTCGTGGTAGTGTCAGTCCTCAACCTGCTCCTCCATGAGGTCGGGCACTGCCTGACGATGATCGCGGTCGGCAGCGGGTGTGAAGGCATGTACGTTTATTCTGGCATACAGATCTACCCCCTGAACGAATTCGGAGAGGAATATGGTGAAGGATGGCCGCAGGAGGCGCTCGGCGCTGCCGTCCCTGCCAGTTCTGCTCCCAGCGAGTGGGCGGGCGGTCTTGTCTCGCTGATGGGCAGCGGCACGACTGCCATCCTGTCTTTCCTGGCACTGCTCGGGCTGTACCTGTTCCGTCCGCGCGGAGGCAGGCGCTGGCTGCTCGTGGCGCAGTCATTGATGTTCCTGGACCTGCTGACCTACACGATCCTGCCCCATTGGTTCGGGCTGCCGCATTTCTTCGTGGTCGGCGGCACGAGACCCGAACCGTTGAACGGCGCCATCCAGATGGGCATATCCGAGTCCGTGTTTGTCGCGGGTGTGCTGATCTTTTCCCTGCTGATGACCCTGGGTCTGGTACGATACGTCCGTCAAAACAGATAAGGAAGCACGAGAGGAGAGACGCATGAGCCACCCAAAATACGTTTGTGTGGACCTGGACGGCACGATCGCCCGGTATGACGGCTGGGTGAACGAAACCCATTTTGGCGAACCGATCGAGGGCGTGCAGGAAGCGCTCGAAAAACTGCAATCGGCGGGCTGGAGGATCATCATCCACACCACGCGCGGCAACCGCAGCCTGATCCGCAAGTATCTTGAGAAACATGCCGTCCCGTTCGATCACATCAACGAGAACCCCGATCAGCCGCCCGGTGCCTCCGGCGGGAAACCCATCGCCCACGTCTATGTCGACGACCGCGGCGTTCAATTCAACGGAGACTGGTCCGCGACCGTGAACGAAATCCTGAACTTTGTTCCCTGGAACAGACGAAAATAAAAGGATGAAGATGTCGAAACGAAAATCATTTTCAACGTTTGTGATCGCCCTCTATGTGGGCCTCGGTGCGATTGTGGGAGGCATAGCGGCGAGA
>DATHRQ010000103.1:0-3760 GCA_035465095.1 Anaerolineales bacterium
ATAAATAATGCCACGGCGCATGGAGCCAGCGCCCTGCTTCTGGTGGGGGATAGGAATCAAAAACATGAACTGTTTTCGAAATTCCCCTTTGCTTCCAACACGCCTGAAAATGCAATACCCGTTTACGAATTGACGCGCAGAGGGTACAGCAGTTTGCTCGAGGTGACGGGGCAGACTCAGGCTGGTGTGTTTTTTACAACACCCGCCATATTGATGAATGCAAAGCTCGAAGTTCAGATTTACCTCAGCACCGCTGAGATGGTCGAGTCGTCCAATGTGTTGGGTTTGCTCGAAGGCACGAATCCCGAATTGAAGGATGATTTGATCATCGTTGGCGCACACTACGACCATGTCGGGGATGATGTCGATATGTCCTATCGCGGCGCCAACGATAACGCCAGCGGAGTCGCTGTCCTTTTGGAAATTGCCCGTCTGTGGCAGGAGACAGCCTATCGTCCGCAGCGAAGCGTGCTCTTCGTCGCGTGGGGCGCCCAGGAATTGGGAGAGGTCGGGTCACAGTATTATGTTGCCAACCCGATCCATCCACTGGAGAACACAATTGCGATGCTGCAATTGGATGCCATGGGCGGCGGGAAAGGCTACTACCTTGAGGCAAGCGGTGACAGAGGAGAGGAGGGCGCCCTGCTGTATGCCATCCAAAAAGCCAGTGAACTGTTGGAGACACGGCTGCAAACAACCGTTCCCGACACCCCGGAGTCTTCCGAGGCTGGCTGGCTCTTTTCGCCGGCTTATCTGTTCAACAGTTCGCGCATCGTGGCCAGCAGTGACGATGTGCCGTTCCGTAACGCTGGCATTCCATCCCTGCTGCTGCGCTGGCAAAAGACCAGCGAGGATAACCTGCCTGATGCCTTTGCCGACGAAGTTTTACCGGAGCGTCTTGAGGCTGCCGGTAAAACCATTACGCTGACCTTGATGATACTGGGCCGTTAGACTTCGGGCTTGGTGACAGCCCCTTATTTTGATGGTATGCAAGTTTCCCCAGTTGGTCGAAACTTCCATTTGCCACACGTTGATTTCCATAAATTGGGAAGGTGTGTCCCGAATCTCTTAATTGCTTGAGCGTTTGCGCGAGGCCGAGCGTTCCATATTCACGTGTGCGTTTGGTGTGATCAAGATCGATCATCTCGGTCATAAACGTTTGATTTGTCCCTGCCTGTTGTAATATGCGTCCGTCGGGGTCGATGATTGTGGAGCGTCCGCCACCCCAGGTACCGATGCCGTTGATGCTGACAAAATAGCATTGATTGAACAATGCATTCGCTCGCGCCATCACCAATTCCAGGTCACGGTCTGATGTGGGGGTAAGCGTCGGTTGGATGATCACTTCAGCGCCCATCCATGCCAGTTGACGTGACACTTCGGGAAACCACATGTCGTAACAAATACATAAACCAAACCGCCCCACATTTGGAATATCGAACACGCAGAACTGGTCCCCAGGTGCCGTCCCTGATTCGTAAGGAAGCCAGGGGAACATCTTGCGATATTTCGCAACGATTTCACCGTCGGGCGAGACTACAACCGATGTATTGTACATAAGGCCGTCCTCGAGCTCCCACATTGACCCGGGAATCAGCCATTGACGTGTCTTCCGGGCTAACTCACAAAGACGGTCGGTTTGTGGGCCAGGTACAGGACCGCTATTTTTCTTATACCAATCTATATCCACTGGCGTCTTGAATTGCACCAGGCCCGGCACACATAACTCGTGGTACACAACCATATCGATCCACGGCAACTGTTTGCGAATGTTCAATGCGACATCGGACATCTTCTCGAATGTCGCATCCATATTCCATTCTTCCACAGACATTTGTACGCCGGCGATACCAAATAAACGGGTCATAAATAATTCTCCAAATTGATCTATTCCACAAAATGACAGGCGACCAGTCTCTCGTTTTGTGAAGATGAAGTACCGCTTCTGACCTCACGTAAAACTGGTTCTGTTTCCTGACATATTTGCTGTGCGATCGGGCAGCGAGTGTGGAACCGGCAACCCGAAGGCGGGTTGACCGGGCTGGGCACATTTCCCTCGAGTATCTTCAACTCGTGCCTGTCCACAATCGGCATGGGAATGGCGCCGAACAGCGCCTGCGTATATGGGTGCAGTGGTTCGTCGAACACATCCTGTGCATCTCCCAGTTCGGCTATTTTGCCCAGATACATGATCCCGATGCGGTCGCTGATATGCTGCACAACGTTCAGGTCATGTGAAATGAATAGATATGTCAACCCCAGCGATTTCTTGAGTTCATCCAGCAGATTGATGATCTGTGCCTGTACCGACACGTCCAACGCGGATGTCGGTTCATCCAAGACGATTAACTTCGGGTTCAACGCCAACGCCCTTGCTATCGCCACGCGCTGACACTGCCCGCCGGACATTTCATGCGGGAAGCGGTCAAGGTGCTGCACGCCCAGCCCAACCTGCTCCAGCAGTTCGATCACACGCGGACGGATCTCATGCTTCGCAAGAACACCATGTGTGACCAAAGGCTCGGCGACAACCTGCTCGACCTTCAAGCGCGGACTCAACGATGAAAGCGGATTCTGGAAAACGATCTGCATTTCGCGCCGAAGTGATTTCATCCTGCGCTTGTCAATGGCTGTAATGTCTTTATCTTCAAAAATAACCTTGCCTGACGTGGGATCGATCAGCCTTAGAATCATCCTTCCAAGGGTGGTCTTCCCGCATCCAGATTCACCGACCAGGCCAAAGGTCTCGCCGGAAACAATGGACAGGTCGACGCCGTCCACCGCGTAGACGAAGCGGGCATTGCCCGAGAGCCATCCACCCGGCAATCGGAAGTGTTTTTTAAGGGAGTGAACTTCTACGAGATTTGTCATTGTTTATCTAAACTTCGGTGGTTGAGTAGCCGAAGGCATATCGAAACCACCGATAACCTGTAAAATAAATATTTCAAGATTTCTTCCTAACGATGCTGCTTTCGACTGCTTGCGCTCAACCAGCGGAGTCAACTAAAAAACAAGCGCTCTGATGCCCTTCGCTCACATCAAAGAGAGCAGGCGTTTCAGTACGGCATCGGTCGAAAACAAATTCACACCGCTCCGCAAACGGACAGCCTTTCACCGCACCGGGGTTCGATGGAACGGTGCCGGGGATGGCCGTCATCTGTTTGCCGCGCGAGCCCGGTTTGGGAATGGCGTTCATCAGTCCACGTGTGTAGGGGTGCTGCGGATTCTCGAAGATATCTTTCGTCGTGCCGATCTCAGCCACGCGGCCTGCGTAAAAGACGGCCAATCGGTCACAGGTTTGTGCGACGACGCCCAGATTGTGCGTGATCAATATGATCGAAAGTTCCAATTTTTTCTGTAATTCGCGCAGCAATTTCAATATCTGCGCCTGGATGGTCACGTCGAGGGCGGTGGTCGGCTCGTCCGCGATCAGGAGATCGGGTAGGCAGGTCAACGCCATGGCGATCATGACGCGCTGCTGCTGTCCGCCTGAGAGTTGATGCGGGTATGAGCGCAAGATGCGCCTGACATCCGGCAAGCCTACGGAGGTCAGGCTTTCTTCAGCACGACGGCGTGCGGCTTTTTTATCCAACTGAAGATGTCGGTAAATGACACGCTCGATCTGTGTGCCAATGGTAAAGACGGGGTTGAGCGATGAGGACGGGTCTTGAAAGATCATCGCGACCTTTCCGCCGCGTACCGTCTCCATCTCTTTGAGCGACAGTTCGTGAAGATCGATGTCGTCCAGTCGAATCGTCCC
>DATHRQ010000104.1:0-2583 GCA_035465095.1 Anaerolineales bacterium
GTCGCAGATTTGTCAGGTGGAGAACAGCAGCGTGTAGCCTTGGCGCGTGCGCTCGCCATTCGTCCGCGCCTGCTTATGTTCGACGAACCTCTTGGCGCGTTGGACAGGTCTCTGCGCGAAGACCTGCTCAACGAACTGCGGACGATTTTGCATCAGACAGATGTCCCTGCCATCTACGTCACGCACGATCAAGAGGAGGCTTTTACGATTGCAGACCGGGTTTTGATTCTGCATGACGGCAAAATCGTCCGCGAAGGGAAACCGGCTGATGTGTGGGCTGATCCGCAGTCTGCTTTTGTGGCGGAATTTCTTGGGCTGGGGAACATCCTTGATGGGGAAGTGGTTGGAGCGAATCAATTTCAAACGGAACAAGGCCTCTTGACGGTCAAGTGCCCTCACAAGCATGCAAAGGGAGAAGAAGTTAAATTGTTGGCACGCCCGTTTGAGGTCGAGGAGCAAGCGAACGCCGTTTCTGGCGTAGTCAAAGATGTGATCTTTCAACATGATCGTTATAAGGTCCTGCTGGAAAACGATTTGTATTTGTATTTGGACAATGCGCCAAAGGTGGGAGAAAAAATTGATGTGAAAGTTGCTGTAGAATGTCTCGCATGAAAAAGATCAAAGTACAGAAAAAGAATCCAGCCGGCGAAGTGACGTACGAATATGAAGGCGTCTTGCTGAACCAGGATGAGAACTCGATTACCGTGGAGGCGTTTTTCGACCGCGACGATCAACCCTTCATGGATACCGTGCTGAAGAAAGGCGACCGCTTTGTTGAGTTTTATTACACGGACCGTTGGTACAATGTCTTTGCGATCTATGATCGTGATGATGGGGAACTAAAAGGCTGGTATTGCAACGTGGGGATGCCTGCCGTGATCGAAGATGGAACTGTTTCCTACGTGGATTTGGCGCTGGATCTTTGGGTTTCCATGGATGGTAAGCAAACAGTGTTGGATGAAGATGAACTTGAAGAATTGGAACTGAGCGACGAATTGCGGGACAATGCCCTAGAGGGTTTGAAGGACGTGCAAAGCCTGTTTGAATCAAAAAATCCTCCGCAATGACTGCGGAGGATTTTTTTCAGAAGTTGAGTTCCTGTACGAATATGTCGCCATACGTCCAGGCGGCCCATAACCCAATGCAACAGCAGCATAGAGCAACAACGATAACTGCTATGATAATGATGGTGTTGTTGTTCCTTTTGGGCCCTTCAACGACTGGGGGGATTTGTTCTTGCATGATTGCTTCTCCTTATGGAAATTTGGATTGATGAATGACCCGAACATTATATCAGGCTGGTTCCCTGTTCATCCTCTCCCAGATGCGCCATACGATGAACGCCGCAACGACGACCAACAGCGTTCCGACCAAAATGGGTAGGACAATGGCAAGTATGGATAGCACGGTTGAAATAATGTCCTCCGCTAAGCTGACAGGTGCATTGGCGGTGCCTCCGGTCGTGGCTGTGATGGCCGGGCGAACCACACCAGCTTTGGTAACGTGCACTGCTCCAGCCGTGAGCAGGCCCGCGGCCAACGCCAGCACAGGGCTGACTTCCGTTACCACGTTTGCGCTGGCGGCGAAGGCAATTGCTCCTGCAGCCGGGCGGACGAGGGTTTGGATGGCGTCGTTGAGGTGGTTGACCGCCGGCAGTTTGTCTGCCAGCATCTCGATGATTACAAGACCGCACAGCATGAGAATGATCCATGGGCTTGCGAGCGTATCCCAGGGTTGATTGAGGGCGAGCAGGTTGGTGTAGCGTGCCAGCAGACCGACAATCAGCAATGGGATATAGGCATTCAACCCGGCGCTTGCCGAGAGTCCGAAGGCGGTGAATATTCCAGTAAGTAGGTCCATGGTTTCTCCAATTTTTGTGTAGGTCAGGCTTTCAGCCTGACAAAATGCTTGGGCAAGTTTCAGCCCAGAGGAAAGCCTCCCCAGGTTCCGGTGAGTCTGAGGCGCAGCAGGTCGATGACGGTGATCATCAAGAAGGACAGAGTAGTGCCTGCGAGCAGGGGCATCCACATCTGTTTGAGCGAGTCGTATGCATTTTCCATGCGCATAAAGAGCACCCATGCCATGCTGAAAACGAGGATCAGTAATGCCAGCACGCCCAGCACGCTGATGAAGGCGATGGGATAGAGGACGATGGGGCTTTCGGTCAGGATAAGCAGATTGATGATAAGGACGATGCCGACGATGATACCGAGTTTCTTCCAGTCGAGGGCGGGAGCCGGGTCGGGTGTTTTCCAGGCGCTGCTGCTAAAGGCAGGGAAAAGAATGGACGCCAAGGCGATGCCCATGCCGCTGCCCGTGAAGAGACGCAGTGCGTTGTTTGGAATATATAGGTTGGGGATGTTGGCGAGCGCGCCTCCAGACGTCTGTTTGAGCAGATACAGGTAGGAGTTCGATCCGTCTATGCCGAATGCCAGAAAAAAGACGATCAGGGGTGTACCGAGTTTCCAGCCGGGCATGCCGCTTTTTCCGGAACTCACAAGCGCGAGAAAGAGCAGCGTAATGCCTGCGGCATAAAATTCGCCGGTGCAGCGTGCGCACAACGGAAGTTGGCGTCCAAATATT
>DATHRQ010000105.1:0-2433 GCA_035465095.1 Anaerolineales bacterium
TGGGCTTCCCGTACTATGTCCTTCCGCTTATCGTCCGCACGGAGTTGAAACTCAAGAAGTGGGCTACCTGGCAGCCGTATGTGTTCGGTTTCGGTACATTCCTCGTATCCATCGGTATGATCACCAGCGGTTTGCAGGGCGTTTCCCGCCGCAACTGGGATATCACCTTTGCAGGCGTTGTACCTGGAACCGTTGATCTGACACTTGCCATCTTCGGTATTGGCGCCTTGATCGCAGTGACCGGCGGCATCATGTACGTGACCATCGTGTTGACCTCCATACTCACAGGTCCGCGGCTTGAAGCCTCCAACCTGCTCCTCGTGGCTGGGACGAACAATCCTCTGCTCGAATCCACCGAACTGACCGATCATCAGATGGAAGACAAGCAGAATCAACCAAGAGGCACGCTTGTATTGGTATTTGCCTTTCTGATTTGGTTCGCAGTCTACTACCTCACCAACTGGTGGTTGTTGGGTCGTACCTGGTTCATTAACTAGTTTTCGATACGATGTCATTCTGAGCGAAGCGAAGAATCTCTTTCACGACGGTAGAGACCCTTCGCTATCGCTCAGGGTGACACTTTAAATTTTTAGCGGTGATGTGTAATGCTGGCTTCTTTTCTATTGGGTTTGCTCGGCAGCCTCGGCCATTGCGTAGGGATGTGCAGCGCAGTGGTCGTTCTTCTTGACCGTCAATCGTCGTTTCAAGGAAATAACAGATCCTGGGTAATGGCCCACCTGGGACGTATAACCACGTATGCGCTTCTCGGCCTGACCGTCGGCCTGCTCGGCCAATCCTTATACCTTGTCTCCGCTGACCTGCCGCGCATTCAGGGGATCCTTTCCATCCTTTTTGCAATTATTGCTTTTTATATGGCTCTTGCTTTTATCGGGTTTGCCAAGTCTCCGGAATTGTTGTTATCAGGTCTTGTCTCCAAATGGGGACAAACCATGCGCCGATTGAATTCTCCTGCGCCGTTCGTGGCAGGGATGCTGTGGGGGCTGCTGCCCTGCGGGCTTGTCCTCACCGCGTTGATCCCCGCTGTCACTGCGGGCAGTGCATCACAGGGCGCGTTAAACATGATCGTGTTCGGCGCTGCAACGATACCCAGTCTGTTCGCTGTCAGGTGGCTTGCACAAAGAACCATCTCGCGGACGTGGTCGCGCAGCCTGGCGTCGATCGTGATGATGGTCTTAGGATTCCAATTTGCAATGCGCGGCTTCGCATCGCTGGGGATGGTCGGGCATGTGACGATCGGATCGGTGGTGTTGTGGTAACTGCTGCTAGTTCTCTGTCTACATGCACCGTCTGTGGACTGACGACGCTGCATCCGCTTACAAATGGGCAGGGGGATGTGTTCTGCTGTCCGTCGTGCAGGGAGGTGGCGGCGCTGTTGGCGGAGAGTCAGATTGTTGAGGCGCAGCAGGTTACGGCCGAGGGAAGAAGCGAGGATGTTGTCCTGACATTGGGCGGCATGTGGTGCTCATCCTGTGCGTGGCTGGTGGGTGAAAATCTCAAACGCACCAAAGGAGTCGTTTCGGCGGAGGTCAGTTATATCCAGCAGCAGGCCAATCTCACGTTCGATACATCGGTTACAAACCCGAAGAAACTTAAGAAGCGTGTGCGCTCATTGGGATATCAAGCGACGCTGCCCGATGAAAAGCCGCGTGATGAAGAAGAATCGTTCTTTACACGATTATTGATCAGCGGAGTACTTGTGCTGCACGATATGATCGTGGGCGCAGGTATTTATTTGCGAGAGGCCATGGGATGGGTTACGCCGGAGTCTCAGCCGCTGGTGGATTTCTTTCAGGTCATGATGCTTGTGTCGGCCATCCCGGTTTTGATCCTGCTTGGCCTGCCGATCCTTCGTGCGGGCTTTGCGAGCCTCCTGCGCGGACAGCCGAACATTCATACGCTTATTACCATCGGCACCTTTTCCGCGTTCGGTTTGTCGCTGCGAAATCTCATCGTTGGCACGGGTGGGCAATATTTCGATACAGCTACGATGCTGATCTTTTTAATTTCTGTTGGCCGCTGGCTGGAGATGCAGGCACATAAATCGTCGAATAGGGCGGTGGCGCGTTTGCTCGAACAAATTCCTGATACCGCGACGCTTGTCACCGCCGACGGTGATAAGGAAGTGGGCGTGGCTGAATTGCGGGCAGGGATGCGCGTGCGCGTACGGCCCGGCGAAAAATTTCCGGTGGACGGGCTCATCGCGATAGGTGAAGGGGATGTGGATGAATCGCTGTTGACAGGTGAGCCGCGCCCGGTGACCCATCGCTCCGGCGATGCGGTTCAAGCCGGGACCGTAAGCCTGGATGGCAGTTTCGAGATCATTGCCACCGCTGTCGGCGACTCCACAACTGCCGGGCAGATCGGCCGTCTGCTGCATGAAGCCTTGTGGAATCGCTCTCCACTCGAACGGCT
>DATHRQ010000106.1:0-2963 GCA_035465095.1 Anaerolineales bacterium
GGTGGGCATGTGGAAGGCGTTTGCCGAACTCGAGGAGTTGGGCTGGCTGGAAAATACAATACGACCGCGTATGGTGGCCGTACAGGCGGACGGCTGCGCACCGGTCATCAAGGCATTCGAAGCGGGCGCAACCTCCTCTGATTTTTGGGAGAATGCACATACGATCGCCTCCGGCCTGCGTGTTCCGAAAAGTTTTGCCGACAGGCTGATCCTGAGCGACCTGCGTGAAAGCAATGGGACGGCAGTGGCCGTAAGCGATGAAATCATTCTTCAGGCGCAAAGCAAACTTGGCAGAGCAGAAGGGATCTTCGCCGCACCGGAAGGCGCCGCGACTCTCGCCGCGCTCGAAACGCTCATTGAGCAGGATTGGATCCACCCTGATGAACGAATTGTCCTGTTCAATACCGGTTCAGGGTTAAAATACATTGAATAAGATTCATTGAATTGAAGAACACAAAAACCCGCAAAGGCGGGTTTTATTTAACGATGGTGCCGAGGGGGAGAATTGAACTCCCGACCAAGAGCTTATGAGTCTCCTGCTCTACCGCTGAGCTACCTCGGCGAGGCTATAAGCGCCGCAAATGTTACTATGGGAGGATACGTTTGTCAACATAAGCGATTTGAACGCATGAGATATAATTGCGGCAGGAGATGGTTCAATGAAGATACTCGTCCTCAATAATGACGTCATGGAACGATCTGTCATTCAACAGGTATTACAACATAACGGGCATGAAGTTGTACATGCTGATAACAGCGATAATGCCATGCAGATCCTGCGGGAGGGTGAGATCCGATTCGTGATCGTGGAACGCAACACGACCGACATGGAGGAAAAGCAGTTCATCAAACGCCTGCGCAGCGCCGAGCCCCCCTATTATATTTACGTCCTGTTGATCGCCTCGAAGGTGCAGGATACCGATATCACCACACCCCGCGGAGGGGCAGACGACTACCTGCACAAACCCATCGTGCCGCTGGAATTGAAATCGCGTGTACACATCGGTCAACGGATGCTGAGGCTGGGAGATAACCTCGTCAATGCAAGGGGTTCCGCCGAAAAGACAGCCATGTTCGATCCTCTCACGAAGACACTCAACAAAGCGGCTTTCATCATCCTGTCACGCGGAGAACTCGAACGCGCCCGCCGCGGACAGGCTCCCCTGAGTTTGATCGCGCTGCAGGTCGATAACTTCAACGACATCAAGGAAAAGTATGGCGAAGAGATCAGCAGCGATGTGCTGGTGCTGCTCGCAAAATCCATTCGCGAGAAAAGCCGCCCCTATGACGGCGTCGGCCGATACAAGGACGATACCTTCCTGCTCCCCCTGCCAGGCGTTATCGGTCAGGATGCCGAAAAGATCGCCGAGCGCATCGTCAAAGGGATGTTAAACACAGATATATCCACGTTGGACGGCACAACCATCGACTTGAAATTGAGCACGGGCATCGTATCCGCCCAGCGCATATCGGTATCGATGGAAATTGAAACGTTGATCGAAAAGGCAATCGAGGCGGGTGCACGTGCCAGGCAGGATGGGGACAACCAGGTACACACGATCTTTATCTAAAGATTAGAGAGAAGTTGAAACAGGAATAGCGCCAGCATCCCGGCGATGATCGTAAGCAATGTGTTCCTGCCATACCAGGCAACCAGAGTGGCAACCGACCCCGCCAGCAGACGGATATTGTCGAACGAAATATCCAGCGCCCCATTTTGCAAAAACAATTCAGGAAAAATGATCGCAGACAGCACCGCGGGCGGGACGTAATGCAGCGCCCTGCGCATTGTTGCTGGGACCTCGAACCTACCAAAAAGGTAAATAATCGAGAATCTCATCCCAAACGTAATCAGCCCGCCCAAAACCATCACCAGCCAGATATTCACGCGACCTCTTCGGGGGTTTGCCGGGTCTCCAAATACGTCCCGACTATAATCCCCACCAATGCTGCAAGGATCAACCCAAGCTTATAGGGGAGGGAATATGCAGCCAGGGCTGTCACGCCGGCAGACAATGCCGCTGCAATATACGGGCGTCCTTTTAGGACCGGCACGACCATGGCAATAAATGTCAGCGGCAGGGCAAAATCAAGCGACCATGATGCAGGGATGGCCGTCCCGAGGAAGATTCCCAGCGCCGTGCTGATCTGCCATGTTGTCCAAAGGGACAGGCCCGCACCAAACAGGAACCAATGGCTAAACGGCTGAACTCCCTCGCGTTCATATTTGATGATCGTCGGAGCGTAGGCTTCGTCGGTTAGGAGATATGCCAGCAGCGTTTTCCAACGCGTCGAAACAGAAGCAAGATAGGGGGCGAGTGAAGCGGAATACAGCACATGCCGCAGGTTGACGACTGCGATCGTCAACACGATCACAAACCCGGGCGCGGCATCATGTACCAATTGTGCCGTAACAAATTGCGCCGACCCCGCAAACACGATCGAGGACATCATCTGCGAGGCCGAAGGTGAAAGCCCGGCGTTCAAGGCCAGGGCGCCGTAGATCATGCCAAAAGGAAATACGCCAACCAAAAGCGGGAACTCAGCCCGCACACCCGCCCAAAACTGTTTTGTTTGTTCGCTCATGTAACTCCAATTTTCCTTCCAAAACAAGAGAATTATAACTATGACACAGGCATATAACAAAAACTCCGAAGGGAAGATATATCTTCCCTTCGAGGTTGCACTTCAGAAGCCATGTTTACTCGCTTCTTCGCATAAACTCCCGTATCGATATGGACACCGCCGCACCCTCCCCCACCGCTGAAGCAACCTGTTTGGTGCTGTTATGCCTGGCATCGCCTGCGACAAAAATGCCGGATACGCTGGTTTCAAACGGCAGCGGTTCCGGCAAGCCCTTCAATCTATGTTTAACGTCATGCCCGGTCAACGCAAATCCGTATTCATCAAGTTCGGCATAATCCTCCAAAATCTCGGTGTTCGGATCTTGACCGATGAACACG
>DATHRQ010000107.1:0-5652 GCA_035465095.1 Anaerolineales bacterium
CCCATTGCAGGACTCCTGATCGCGAACTCCTATACCACCCTGTTCATCGTGGATGCGATCATAAGCCTGATCGCCGCGACTGTCGTGCTGGTTGCCCTGCCTTAAACAAAACCAGAGGCACATCCAGACGACAAGCCTGAAACCATGCGGCAGACCTTTGGCGGATACAAACGTGTCTTCAAGGACACGCCCTTCGTTCTCTTTATCAGCGTCACGATCTTAATGACGCTCGTCTACATGAACATGAACTCGACGTTGGGCGTGTTCCTGCGGGACCATCGCGGACTGCCCGAACTGGGGTACGGCTATCTGCTCGCCATGAATGCCCTGGTAGTCGTTCTCTTCCAATTCTGGATCACACGCCGCCTTGAAAAATATAAACCCCTGCTCATGATGGCGGCCGGCGCGTTCCTCTACGCCATCGGGTTCGCGATGTATGGCTTCGTCGGCGGCTTTGCGCTGTTCGTCGTCGCAATGCTCATCATCACGGTCGGAGAAATGGTCATTTCCCCGTTCCAGCAGGCGCTGGTGGCCAGTTTCGCCCCCGAGGAAATGCGCGGGCGCTACATGGCAGTTTCAAGCCTGACCTGGGGCATCGCCTTCATGATCGGCCCGTATTTCGCCGGGCTCGTGCTCGACAGCCCCAACCCCGATATGCTCTGGTTCATAAGCGGGTTCATCGGGATCCTTGCAACCATCGGCTTTGTTGCCCTCAACAAGGTGCACAAAACCGACGCATCGATCGCAGAACCCGCCACAGCCGCAACGGATTAGTTCGCTTCTCCCTCGAGCGGGACAGGTCCCCAAGCAGACCTGTCCCGCTTTTCTTTTTAATCCGCATCACTCCAAGCCGACAACTGATTCCGTCTCGATAAGTCTTATCTCTCCTTTTGTTGTTTTACAATTAACTGTGATCGTCAGGCTTGTAGCCGGATCTACGATTAAATCAGGAGAAACAACATGGACATCCTCACATACAACAAGGAAGCATGGAACAAACAGGTCGCAGGCGGCGAAAACGGCTGGACAAAGCCATTCGATTACGAGGTCATCGCCAGGGCACGAAAAGGTGAGTTCGGGATTCTGCTTACTGAAAACGTCCTTGTTCCCCACGATTGGTTTCCTCCCCTGAAAGGTGCAGATGTGCTGTGCCTGGCCTCAGGCGGCGGACAGCAGGGACCCGTCCTCGCGGCGCTGGGCGCGAACGTGACCGTCTTCGACAATTCCCCCGCTCAATTGAAACAGGACCAGTTGGTGGCTGACAGAGAAGCGCTGGATATCCGAACAGTGGAAGGCGATGCGGCGGATCTGTCCGTTTTCGCAGACGAGTCTTTCGACCTGATCTTCAATCCCTGTTCGACCGTTTTCATGAAGGATGTCCGCGCGGTATGGAAGGAATGTGCCCGCGTTCTGCGCAAAGGAGGGGTTTTGATAACAGGTTCAATGAATTCCGTGCACTACATTTTCGATTTGGAAGAATTCGATAGGGGCAATCTAAAGGTCGCGCACGCCATTCCCTATTCAGATCAGAAAGATCTTTCCAAAAAGAAACTGGATGACCTCATCGAAAAAGGCCTCCCACTGGAATTTGGTCATTCGCTGACAGACCTGCTCGGCGGACAATTGGATGCAGGTTTTATCATCACAGACATGTACGAAGATTACATGTCCGATTCGCCGCTGAAGGACTTTCATCCCAGCTATATTGCCACAAGATCGATTAAACAATAAATGAATCAGTTATTAATTTCGGTTATCAAAAACTCAGCGTTTTCACAGGCTGTGTCCAAGCAAATCAAATCGAACCAGATCATCCCATCTGGAAACATTACACCATCCTTCGTAAAGACCAATTCAGACTCGTCGGTTGAAATGATCATTTGCACCCGTTCTTCCGGAAAAATTAAATTGAAATCCTCACTGAATTCAGATACATAAACGTAAGTCTTGGCCTGACCTTCAACCATAACGGTAATCGGATAACGCACAAGTGATAGAAAAAATCAAGGGCTGCCTCTTTATCTGCATTTGTTATAGGTATCGTCAGTACAGCGAGCGTCGGAGTCGGTGCAGGAGTGGGGTACAAATTTTCAATTCCAGGTCGAGATATGCAGCCTGAAAGAATAACTGCGATGGCAAATAATAATCTTTTCATTCCAACCTTATCTAAAATA
This sequence comes from Anaerolineales bacterium, assembly GCA_035465095.1. Taxonomy (GTDB): domain Bacteria; phylum Chloroflexota; class Anaerolineae; order Anaerolineales; family Villigracilaceae; genus Defluviilinea. Next base: position 2,175 of record DATHRQ010000107.1, read on the forward strand.
ATGTTTTAAATTTACAAGTTACATGTCGCTAAATCCAAGAAACATAACAGCATCCCGCCAAACCAGCGGGATGCTGTTATTGACAATCTATCGTAAATGTCTTCAGGGAGTGACAACCGGGCAGGCTGGAGTGCCGCTCGTTGTACACACGATCCTTCCCTGAATGGAAGGACTGATCGTACCACTAGCTGTGATGTAATCTGCCAGCACCTGATCCATAAGATCACGTGTCACCATACGGCTGACAAAGTTTGGATAGCTGTCGCCTCCATTCGCCATGAAATCGTTCTCTGCAATAGTGTAGGTGGATGCAGCGGTTAGGTCAACAACTGCGCCTGTACAACTGCCATCCAAGGCCTGACGGACTGCGCCGGTCACCCGGCTGCCGGCAGGCGCCGAGATATCATACGTGAAACACAAACCTGATACTTGCGGGAAACGACCATTTGCACCAGGCATTTGCGAGACGCCGTTTTCCAGCATACTCTTCAGTTCCGCACCATTAACTGACAATGTGACAACCACATTGCCAAATGGCAGAACAGTCAACACCTGCCCGCGAGTGATCGGGAACGGTGGGGGTGTATAGGCAGGGCAGAAGTCGGTTGGGTTATCAGTCGTTGGACAGGTCAGATTGGCTCGTAAGCCGCCTGCGTTGGTGATCGCAAAGTCTGTACCATAGGTCAGGCGCATAGCATCTGTCGTGACATTACCCACCAGCGATTCACATAATCGGCCATCGGCTCGGCCGCACGCATCCGCGCGCGGAATGAACACACTCGAATTGCCAAGCACCGTATTAAAGATCGGCCCAAGCGCTTCGCGATAGGGCTGTAGAAGGGCAGTGATAGCCGGGTCGGGTGTAACAGCACTGGCCGTAGGTGTTATAAAGGTAACGGATTTGTTGACGATTTTCTTATTGTTTACATCAACAGTCAGAACCGCTCTGGCGTAGGTAAGTCCTCTACTGCGGTTTTCGTACACAAGTGCCCCATTGATAATCCCGCTAAATTGGAAGTCAGTATGATCGCCTACGATCACATCAATCTTCGGATTTTTCTCACTGCCGTTATTGACTGCCCTGGCAAAATCGACTAACGGACCAAACGGCGAGCCATCTGCGTTAAACCCGGCAATACCCATATGTGTGATGACTACTACAACATCCGCACCTGCATCCTTCGCGGCGCCGCGCGCCTTATTAGCAGCCTTGACCGGATCTGTCGGAACAATGGTGCCGAAATTACCCGGAAAAACAAGGCTTGGCGCTTCGGGATTGGTAATACCGATCACAGCCACTTTCACTCCGCCAAGATCAAACATCTCGTAATCCTTGACACCGGTCAGATTGTCGTCACGGTTTGCCAAGTTTGCAGAAACATACTGAAAGTTCGCCAGATTGATCTGGTCCTGGAGGCGGGCAATACCGCCGTCGAAGTTATGGTTCCCCAAAGTATCCACTTGGAAACCCATCAAATTCATCGCCAAGATTGCGGGCTCATCCTGGAAGAAACTGGAAAGAGGTGGCGTGGCACCTACCGCATCACCTGCTGTGAGAGTTAGAGTATTCGGATTTGAAGCCCGTTCTGCCTGGAAATAGGCTGAAAGAACGGCCGCACCGCCAACACCATTAATCGGATCGAGCTGACCATGCCAGTCTGACACATTTATAAGTTGAATATCAATGGTAGGATGAGGACCTGCACTCGCTGAACCAACCGACCCCATCAATAGAACAGCCACCAGCAGGATAACTAAAAACTTTCTACTCGAAGATCTCATTTCGAAGTACTCCTTCTTTGTCTAACAAGGATAACGACCAGGGGAAAGAGTTATAGACTAGCTTGAGAGCACCTCCTTGATTGAATTAGACCTTACAAACTATTAACATGATTAATTATACCGAAACTTTGTCATTTCGACCTAGGGTGTAACTTTTTCCTTATATCTGTAGGCTCCGGCCAGGTAAAATAGGTCAGATATAAAATTAAGCAATTACTACCCTCCATGCTATTGGACAGCGACATTTGAGATTATTCACCAATTACATCATCCCACCGAACGGTGGGATGATGTAATATTTTGCTTTCTTGATTAATTATCTCAATGCGTTCCAGGCATGCGGACATCTATCCATACCAGCCTATGATCTGAACTGGGGAACGGGAAAGTTCCAACCAACGGGAAAAGAGGATCGGTATTCAACGGCCAGAATACGCCTGCGTCAACGATCTGAAGGTTTTTCCTCGGCAATACATAATCTGCCCTGAGATTACCGGGTGCGGAATCTGAGAAATCAGCCGTATCAAAGGCCGGGTCACTCAGGTGTGTATGGTTGGCGCCTCCCTGCAAGGCAGACTGTTGAACAGCACCGGGGCTGCTGGGCGTTACCTTTGCATTGACCAGCGGGTGGTCGAGCAACTGTTGGATCGCACCGGGGATGCTGTCACCGTCCAACGGGTCTGAGTTCTGGTCGCCAGCGATCACGAACATCGCGCCGGGCGCCAGACCGCCGTAATTCCCGTTATCGTCATAGATGTAACTGCTGCGGGAAGGGATAACATAATCTGCCCAGAAGCGGATCTCATCGAAGTTGCGCCGGCCGTTGAAATCCACGCCGGGAGGGTAAAACGGCGGATCGTCAAAAACAGGCGGCGTAGGATGGCTGACCAGGAAGTGCACAACCTTACCATCTATTTGAATCGGGACATCCCAATGGCTTTTTGAAGAGAGGCGGAATGAATCAAGTTCGGGGCCGGGCGTGTACCAGTCGCCTGGTATCGCGGTGGCCGGATCGTCAGGCAGAAGCGCACCGGGCATATCCTTCCACTTGAATAACTGGAACGTGCGGACGCTGTCGTAATCGATTGGGTACATCGAGAGCACTGCCATCCCGAACTGACCAGGGAAGAAACCGAATCCATGGGAGTCGCCAGGTACAAAATCGCCGGCCGCGCCGCTGTTGTCATAATCAAAACCCGAGAAGACACCGGTATTAGACGGTGCAATGTACATGTAGGGATAATAGATTGGCGCTGCACTGCCGTGTGCTACAGAGAGATAGTTGGTCTGGAAATCTGCCAGGGCGGCAGGATCGTAGTCGAACTCATTGAGCAGCAGTACATCGGGGCGGGTGCGTTGGATGATCTCAGCGATCACATCGGGTTGGGCGCTGCCAGGTACTGACAGTTCTGCACCCAAATCGCCTGCACTATTGCGGTTCAGCGAGGCATTAAAGGTCGCAAATCGGACAACCTCAAGAGGCTTGGCATCTGTGCTCTCTGCCGGGGCTGCGGTTACACCTAATGGCACTAGAAGCAGGGATACGATCAACAGTACCGCTAGTATGGCAAACAGATGACACCGGGATATTTTTTTCGGGTTATAAACCATGGGTTTTCTCCTCTGGTGAAAAGGTACGAATACAGACTGCAGCACGGGCAAATGCGCGGCCGGTTCTCCTCAAGAAATCACTCAT
>DATHRQ010000108.1:0-3514 GCA_035465095.1 Anaerolineales bacterium
GGCGCGCCCTTCCAATTGACCGCGCTCGATACAGTCTGCGACGCCAACCTGCCTGATAATCTATTGCAGGTGACCGTATACAACGTCAACCGCAGACAACTGGCCGGTGTCAAGATCATCGTCACCTGGGAATCAGGCGAAGAGCAATTCTTTACCGGGCTCAAGCCGGAACTCGGCAACGGTTACGCAGACTTCTTAATGCAGCCCGATGTATCCTATTCTGTTCAACTTGAATTGGGAAGTGAGATCGCAACCAATCTCACTTCACCGGCCTGCCGGGCCCCAAATGGAGAAGCGTTCAACGGCGGGCTTAAACTCACCTTCCAACAACCATAAAAAATACCCCTCTAAAAACGTAAGAGGGGCAAGAGTTGTAAACAAACGGTAGAAAGCGCCTGAAAATTTTCCCTATGGCATTGGGTTATTTCCCGCCCAATCATTACCCAGCCTTACTTCAATATCCACGCTAGCCGTCGGATCGGGTACCATCCGTATTTGCGTACTGGATGTAATTCCAAAGACCGCCTGCAAATATTTCACTGTATAGAGTTTCGGCCCATATATATAGATGATGGTTCTATCATAGGCCCCGTCGGCTGCGCCCACCTCAGTTACAGGCACGCCCAGGTCGATAAAATAGTTGCCTGTGTTTACGTCCAAACCCGGCGTGAAAGAACCGTTCAACACCCGGACGCGCGCGCCATCCGCCTGCATCAATACCGTCGGATCTCCCTCCGCGAGCGGGCTTACCGCCCCGCCGGAAGTAAATACCTGATCGCGCAGTTCACGGATCTTATCCGGAAAGGGCTTCATGACACTGGCATTCTCTCCACCCAGCGTCACATTGTCGAGGGAACCCATGCTGTAATCGATCACACCCCGTTTGATCGATTCGACCGGGATCTGAGACATCAGTGTTCCGAGCCGCAAGGCATCGTCGAAACTTAGGTTCGTTCGTAACCCTGACGAGGCTTCCGCGTATACATCCGGTGCGATCGCAACCATATGCGGGAAATTCCCAGGGCTGAAGATCTGTTTACGCAATGCCAGAATAACCTGTTGTTGACGCTCTGCGCGATCAATGTCACCGCCGTCCGTCTTTCGGGTACGCGCATACCCTAAAACCAAATACCCGGGGTATACATGACAACCTGCTTTAATGGGGAACTTTCTTTCCCTGCCAATCACACTGACCATAATCTTTTCAGGAACACACAATTCCAAACCACCCATGGCGTCAACAGCCTCTTCAAAGGCACCGAAATCGACCTGTGCATAATACTGGATCGGCACACCCAGCAACTGCTCAACTGTCCGCATTGCCAGGCCGGGGCCGCCGCCCGGAAGTTTACTCCCCTCGCCGGAGGAATAGGCTGTATTGATGCGGCTGTACCCAAACCCCGGTACATTCACCCACAGATCACGCGGAATCGAGATCATCCCGGCTGTCTTGGATAACGGGTCAATTGTGAACAGGATCATCGTGTCCGAACGCGGGGCGCCCAAACCTTCCACCCAATCGCGCTCATCCAGACCCATGAACAGTATATTCACCCGGCTGGCACCATCCCAGGGAGGAGGCAGTTCCGAATCCGGTATCGCTACCGGAGGAGGCGGTGGCAGTTCCTCGCCATTGGAAACCGGAGTTCCCTCGGCATTCAGCACCGGGCCATTTATACGGGGTGAAGCCGCTCCACAAAAGGAGGGTCTGCTGCCTGGCAGGGCGGTGGCGCTCCAACAGGTGACGATCCCTCGCATAAAAAAGAAACTGGCGATCGCCAAAGCAAGCGCTGCAACCCCAAAAATGAGTTGTCCATTTGAAGGGCGTTTCATATCCTTGAATCTGTTTATCATATTTATACCGATTTTATGTACACCATATCCAGGCCAAGGCGGTCCAAACCTTCCTTGGCCCAATGTTGCAGCAATGCCGAATCTTCCTGCATAACCTTCATCATGATCGGGATGGCCCTGTGATCCTTGATCTCGGCCAACGCACGCAGCGCATGAATTCTTGCAGACTGCGCCCCATTCGTCACTGTTTCGATCAGGGTTGGGACCGCCGCGCCGCCGATCCTGACCAGCGCGTTCGCGGCCAAACCATTGACCAGGCCGTCTTCATCGCTCAATGCGCGGACCAAAGGCTTGATCGCGCCTTCGTCCGGCCTTTCAGCCAGCCCAAGCGCCGCACACTGACGAATTTCCGGGGCAGGGTCATTTCGTAGAAACGGGACCAGCCATTCGGTCTGGCAAAGAGGCGATTCTGCCAGTGTGCGCAATGCCCACCAGCGGGTGTCCGCGTCAGAGGATTCGGTCAAATCCAACAACGAAGGGATCGCGTCCTGACCCAATTCGATCAATTCGGTAACCGCTCGTTCTGCGCGGGCTTCGTCTCCGCTTTTTAGGTCATCCAGCAGGTTTTGTAATTGGCTCACTTTATATCGCAGGCGGCGGGATGGGCAGGTCGCCCTGCTCCACGCTGATCCATTTATCACCTTCGTCGATCAACATTACAGGGATGTCATCCACAACCGGGTATTTCCTTCCACATTCGCTGCAGATGAACCATACATCCTTATACAATTCAAGTTCACCGCCGGTTGTGCGCACGCAATGCGGACAGCGTAAAATTTCTTTCAGCGTTTCACTAACCATTGTTTCTCCATTTTCCAACAGCGTGGGATTTTACCACCAACTACAAGGATGGGTTGCGGCACAAATTCTTTTCTTCTGCCAGCTTTTCAGGTCTCTTCGAGTCGGGTCCATATTCACAAACAGCCCGCCAGGGTTCGTAGTGAGTGGTAAATTGATCCTCGAAAAGGACGACGCCGTTTTGCCAAACTGTGCGTGTTATCGTAACATCCGCACCGTTTGCCGCCCAATCGACCTGCTTCATCTCGTTCTTACCGAGTTCCAAATTTTCTTCAAAAAGCGGCGGAGGCGCCGCAACGACCTGACTGGGACCCGTCGTATCCCAGGCCACGGAACGCCCGTCAGAAGTGGAATAGAACTTCCACGTCAGCGTTCGCGCATTGACGTTGACGTACGTCTCCATCAATATCCAGTAGGGCGAATCGTTCTTGAATTTGAAGTCCACCAGCGGGAAATAAACGGTTGCATCCAAACCCGCCAGACGCGGATCAACAGATCCGCTGGCAGTCTGCTCATAATAGGATACGCGATAGGCATGCGGGTAACGCTCCACGACCGGGAAGCCTGCGTTGAAAACCGTACGGAACAAGGTAGTGCTCACCTGGCAAACGCCGCCGCCAACACCCTTGATCGTGCGCCCGCCGTAAATGATCAGCGCTTCGGCAAACCCATTTTCCAGGCTGACATCTGCCATATGCTCACCCATCGAAAAGGTTTCGCCGGGCGCCACCAGCAGGCCGTGAAAACTCCTGGAGGCTGCCTGAATATTCTGTATGCGTTCAGAGCTGGATCCATAAAAATACGAAGTCTCAGACATGATCAATTCGGTTATGCCAAGCTCGGCCCCGCTGACCGAGGCGGG
>DATHRQ010000109.1:0-3330 GCA_035465095.1 Anaerolineales bacterium
GGGACTCGTCGAATGGCTGATCAAAAATCCACGCGTAAAGATCCATGTGTACGCTTTGTTGATCGCATTGAGTATCGGGCAACAATTCTTTAATGGAAACATCTTCCGACGGGATTGGGAAAGGCAGCAGGAGATCTTTTGGCAGATGAAATGGCGCATGCCATCCCTTCAACCAAATACGGTCATTCTTACCGATGAGATCGCGGTGGACTACGAAAGTGACGGTTCCTTTATCGGCCCAATAAACTGGATCTACGACCCTGACTTTAAGCGAGGAAACCTTCATTACCTTGTGCTCTATACCGATAATCGTTTGGGAAAATCACTTCGCTCTCTGGAGCCGCATACCGACATCCAATTCAGACTACGGACGGTAGTGTTTTACGGAAGCACATCACAGGCAGTGGTGATACACATGCCGGAAAACGGTTGCCTGCGCGTCCTTGACCCTGAACTGGGTGACCATGAAACCTACGAGAAAAAACTTGGGAACGTGGTGGATGCCATACATTTAACAGACACAAAACGGATACTGCCAAAAGAATTGGAGCCGCCTGATTTTCTTTCGACGCCGGAGAGAGACTGGTGTTACTACTATACAAAGGCAGAGCTTGCACGTCAATTTAAGCATTGGGAGCAGATTCTTCTTCTCCAGAACGAGGCGGGCAAAAACGGTTTTGTGTCTGACGACCCGTTCGAATGGCTTCCCTTTATCGAGGCCAATGCAATGACCTCCAACCTTCAGACGGCACACAAACTTTCAAAGGAAGCACTGGATGCCGACCCACGGATACGTATTGGACTATGCAAGGTTTGGGAGCGTGTACAGGCTGCAAACGCGGGTGAAAGCGATGAAGAAACTCTAATCTTAACGGCCTTAAGCGATTTCAAATGCTTGCCGTAACATCCACCCAACGTCCCATCCCCAAACTTGACGCGCTATCATGGATGTGCTACCATCGTTGAAACTTTTGTTCGTACTTGAGGAGATCTCTATGTCACGTAAGAAACGAGGCATTATTATTGCCACCAGCATGCTTTTGACTGCTGTGTTTGTCTCAGCCTGTCAACAGCCATACTCCACCCCTCCGGCGGTCACCAATACGCCCCTGGGCAGCAGCCTTTTCTCGACGCCCATGGACGAACCCGACAGCATGGATGACGTGCAAAATTTCATTACGCAAACCGCGCTTGCAGGTGGAGGCAGTGAAATACCGACAAGTACACCTGACATTTTGGCAACCATAACACCCACTCCGATCATTGCGATCAACGCGACAGCCACACAGGCGGTCGCGCCGGTAACATCCACGTCTGCCCCTGCCAGCAGTGGAACAGAATGGGTCTTGAAAAATGGAGAGTTTCCTTATTGCATCGCCCGGCGATACAACGTTGACCCGATAGACCTGATTTCAGTTAGCGGACTGACCAGCCCCGATATCTATTATGAGGGCTTGAGACTCGTCATTCCCCAAAACAGCACCTGGAGTGAAGCCAACCTCGGGCCCCGTGCGCTGCGCTCACGTCCCGGGTCTTATACGGTTACAGGAAATTCCGACACCACAGTCTATGGTGTGGCCTGCAAGTATGGTGAAATCGACCCCGCAACAATTGCACAGAACAACGGCATCTCGGTTGATGCCACATTAAGTGTGGGTCAAACCCTGAATATTCCATAACAATCACGGTACAAATGGAAAAAGCCCGGGCATTTGCCCGGGCTTTTATCTATAATCGACCTGCCATCTATTTCCAAAGGATATCAAAATGTCATTTGAATTGATCCGATCAGAAACCCTCCTGCAGGGACGCGCCTTCAAGATCCGGCGTGACCACCTCAAAACCCCGGACGGACGCGATACAAAATTCGAGATCATCGAACACGGCGGATCGGTGATCATCATTCCCATCGATGCGGATGGAAACATTCATTTTGTACGCCAGTATCGTCATGCGGCTGGATATGACCTACTCGAACTCCCTGCCGGGACTCGTGATGACGATGAGCCTTATGAAGAATGCGCCCTGAGAGAGATCCGCGAAGAGACGGAGATGGAAGCAGGCAAACTGCAAAAAGTGGGTGAGTTTTATTTGGCTCCCGGATATTCGACAGAGTTCATGGTTGTATATATTGCAACCGACCTAAAATATAACCCATTGGATGCGGATGAAGATGAGTTTTTGGAAGTGGAAAAGATACCCATACGAAAAGTATTCGAGATGGCAGGGAGAGGCGAAATGCCAGATGCCAAGTCTCTGGCGGCATTATTTCTGGCAAAGCCATATCTAAAATAATCCATATTCCAGAACAAAAGTCGAGGCAAACGCTTCGATTTTTTATTTACTACAATTCTTATCCGAAATGTGACAACAGGCATGGGTATTTAAGTCATTCATAACTAACACGTTTATTCTGTGGGGGATACACTTGCAAATGGAAAAATCCAGGCTTTTGCCTGTTCCCAAAGGAGTAAGTATGAAGAAACAAATAGTTATGACAGACGGCAATGAAGCCACGGCATCTGTCGCGCACCGGCTGAGCGAGGTTGTAGCAATTTATCCCATCACCCCCTCCTCAAACATGGGTGAATTTGCAGATGAATGGTCCGCCAAGGGCAGGAAGAATATTTGGGGTACCACCCCGCTCGTTGTTGAGATGCAGTCTGAGGGCGGCGCGGCTGGTGCAGTTCACGGTGCGCTTCAAACCGGTGCGCTTACCACCACGTTCACCGCGTCGCAAGGGTTGCTGTTGATGATCCCCAACATGTATAAGATCGCCGGCGAGCTTACCAGCACTGTCTTCCACGTCGCGGCGCGTTCCATCGCGGCGCAGGCACTCTCCATATTCGGCGATCATCAGGATGTAATGGCAGTCCGCCAGACGGGGTGGGCACTGCTATCTAGCGGATCGGTGCAGGAGGCGCATGATTTCGCCGCCATTGCACAGGCCGCCACCCTCAAATCGCGGGTGCCCTTCCTGCATTTCTTCGACGGATTCCGCACTTCGCACGAGGTGGCAAAGATCGAACAGATTTCGGATGAAGACCTTCGGTCTCTCGTCGACGATGACCTGGTTCGTGCCCATCGAGCACGTGCCCTTGACCCGAACCGACCCGTCCTACGCGGCACGGCACAGAATCCAGATGTCTACTTCCAGGCGCGTGAAACGGTAAATCCATTCTACACCGCAGTTCCCGCCATTGTGCAGGAAGCCATGGATAAGTTCGCCGAGGTCACAGGTCGTCAATACAATTTGTTCGACTATTACGGACATCCCGAAGCCGAACGCGTTGCCATCATCATGGGCTCCGGTGGAGACACAGCCGAAGC
>DATHRQ010000110.1:0-3339 GCA_035465095.1 Anaerolineales bacterium
GCACAATATCCCAAATTTTCGAGTGCGCGTGGGAATTAACACCGGCCTGATCGTCGCGGGCGGAGAGACAGAATCGGAAGGCACCATGATGGGAACGGCGATCAATCTGGCTGCTCGCCTGGAAAAGATGGCATCCCCGAATGGCGTACTTATCTCTTCTCATACCTATGAACATGTGCGTGGTATTTTTGATCTTGAGCCGGGAGAATATATTCAGGCGAAAGGATTTGCGGACCCTGTTCAGGTGTATCGCGTTCTGGGGGCGAAAGCCCGCGCCTTCCGTTTGATGACGCGTGGTGTGGAGGGGGTCGAAACCCACATGGTTGGGCGGGATACTGAACTGAGCGTGTTACAGGAGCAATTTGAAAAAGTCGTAAAAGAAAAAGTCTGTCACTTTGTTACCGTGGTGGGGGAGGCTGGCATTGGCAAATCACGTTTGTTGGATGAATTTGAGCGATGGATTGACCTGCATAAGAAGCGGGTGCTTTTGTTCAAAGGCCGGGCTTTGTTGGAGAGTATGGATCTGCCCTATGCGATCATCCGTGACCTGTTTGCGTTCCGATTTGAGATTCCTGACAACGCTTCGATCTTAAGGGTGCAGAAAAAATTCGTAGACGGTTTTCGTGGCGCCGTGGGCGACATCGACAATCTCGAGCTGAAGGCTCAATTCGTTGGTCAATTACTTGGGTACGATTTCAGCGCGAATCCGACCATTCGTTCCCTTCTCGATACACCACAGGAAATACGCGATCGGGCATTTATCCATCTGACAGATTACTTCAAAGCATTGGCCACGAACGAACCGGTGGTCATTTTTCTGGACGATATCCATTGGGCAGATGAAAGTTCACTCGACTTGTTGGTCCGAATGAGTCAGGAATTTACAGAATGTCCGATCATGTTCGTAGCGTTGTCCCGTCCAACATTGTTTGAACGCCGCTCCTCCTGGTTTTCAGATGAGACACATTAACAGATTTCACTCCAACCGTTATCACGCGAAGACAGCGCCTTTTTGGTTGGCGAGGTCTTGCAGAAGATCGATAATATCCCCGATACGCTGGAAGACTTGATCATCAACAACGCAGAGGGGAATCCCTTTTACCTGGAGGAGTTGGTCAAAATGCTATTGGAGCATGATGTGATCGTCAAAGGCGAACCGAACTGGTCCGTTAATCTGAACCGTTTGGGAGAAGCGCATGTGCCATCCACCCTGACCGGCATCATCCAGGCTCGATTGGAGGGACTCCCTGCGGGGGAACGCACCATACTTCAACAGGCTTCCGTAATCGGACGGGTGTTTTGGGATGCATCCGTGCATTACGTCCACCATTCGGCGTGTATGGAAGAAAACCGCGAATCGCTTGGGGTCTTGGACATTCTGTCCTCGGTCAAAAAACGGGAAATGATCTATGCAAGAGACACCTCGGCATTTTCAGATGCTGTTGAATACATGTTCAAACATGCCATTATGCGGGATGTGATCTATGAAAGCGTGTTGATTCGCAGGCGCAAACAATACCATTCGCACATGGCGGACTGGTTAATCGCCAAAGCCGGGGAGCAGGCAGTCAATTTCAGCGGGTTAATTGCCGGTCATTTGGAAAAAGCCGGTCGCGAGTCTGAGGCGGTTGAATATTTGAAACAGGCTGCAAATGCCGCCCTGTCCAATTATGCGATTGATGAGGCACTTGTTTTTTATTCCCGAGCTTTGGAACACATCCCGCAAGAGGGTGGTCAGAATAAATTTGAAGTGCTGCTCGGTCTGGAGCGGGGAAATTACATGAAAGGAAATCGGGATACCCAAAAGGAGATACTCGACAGCCTGCAGGTGATTGCAAAGGATCTTGGGGATCCTGCCAGACAAGCCGAAGTGTATATTCGGCTGGCATGGTATTCATTCTATACAAGCGATTTTCCAGCACAATTGGAGGCAGCACGACAGGCAAAAACTCTCGCCAAAAAGATCGGAGCAGATGAACTGCTCGGGCGGGCGGATATCGTTGAGGCATGGGTATTGATGATGACAGGGAATGAAAGCGAGGCGATCATCCATGCCACCGAAGCGCTTGAACTGACGCGTAAGACAAACATGCGGCTTGAGGAAGGGAATGCACTCAACCTGTTGGGAATGCTCAGCATCAATTTGGGAGATTATTTTAAAGCCATCGAGTACGTGGAAGGTTTTCTTCAGATCGCGCGCGAGATCGGAAATCGGGAACGCGAGTTGACCGCATTGGTTAATATCAGCGTTGCTTACACGCCATTAGGCAACTATCAAGCTGCGATCGAGAGTTTGAAACAGGTATTAACGATTTGTGCTGAAACTGGTGACCGTGTAATGGAAAGCACAGCGCACATCAACCTTGGTTGGGCCGCCCAGGCGCAGGGAGATTGGGAGCTCGCGCGGGAACATCTGGAAACAGGAATTGCGATGAAGGTCGAGTTTGAACACAGGGATGCAGAAGCGGAAGGTCTGCTCTGGATGGGGCATACCTGGTTGGGATTGGGGAATCCCGACAAGGCACTTCCTTTACTTGAGAAGGTTCTGGAGTATCGGCACGAACTTGACCAACCGCATCATATGATCGAAACGACAGCTGCCATTGCCCTGACATATTTTTCAAAAGGTGACTCTGACAAGGCAAAAGAACGAGCGAATGAGATACTGGATTACCTTGCCGAAGGCGGCAGTCTCGAAGGGACCTGGGAACCGCTGAGAATTTATTGGAGTTGTATCTTGATCCTAAAAGAACAGGGGGATGAACGCTACAAGAAAGCTCTGGAAGATGCCTACAATTTCCTGCAAAGGAGGGCTTCCCGCATATCTGACGAGGCTTCACGCGATTTGTATTTGAAGAACGTGCCCTGGCACCATGAGATCATGCAGTTGTGGATGGTGAACGAGCAGTAGTTCCTTTAGATTATTTGTTAATTCCGTAGGGCAAACGCATGATAAAGATCGAAGAAAAATAGAAATCCACCCTGGATTACGATTCCCAGACCGTGACCTTTCCAAAGCGGATCGTCTGCTCCCCATGTTTGCATCAGCCATACTCCGCCGAGGATGTAGAACACATCCAAGCCTGTGTTGATCCACAAGACGCGGCTCAACCAGCGGGCTTCTTTTGCTTCTGCTTCAACGCGGTCGGCTTCTTGAATGTTTGCCTGTTTGTTCGTTGATCTGCGCGCACCGTAGATCGCGATTGCTCCATCAACCGCACCCCATGCGAAGAACTGGATGGCGAGTCCGCGCAGGAGGAGATTGGATGAAAAAGCTATCAGTATGGAAACAAGTACGCTCAGCGCAGACCAGAGCAAGAGTCGGCGCGTGAGGCGGAT
>DATHRQ010000111.1:0-2182 GCA_035465095.1 Anaerolineales bacterium
GGAAGCGCAGGAATTATATGACCAGGTGAAGGAAATATTCGACAAGCTGAACGATAATTTTGACTTGAACGCATCCTTCAAGGATTATCAACGCATGACCTGTGAATACTTTGAATCAAAGGGACACAAATCGCCGCTCAATACGAAAGCCCCGCAGGATGGATATGTTCACAGCCTTGGGCACGGCGTAGGGCTTAATATCCATGAGCGCCCGTTCAACGGACTGCTGGAGAACGATCAAAGGCTGGCCGCTGGTGTTGTGATCACGTCCGAGCCCGGGTTGTATTATCCTGAAAAAGGCATGGGTTTTCGCATCGAAGATACGCTCTGGGTGCGTCCCGATGGCAAGGTGGAAACGCTTGCCGAGTACCCCTATGATTTTGTTTTACCGATGAAAAAATGGAAGAAATGAAACCTGTCCGAATCCTTGCCATCGAATCATCCTGCGATGAAACTGCTTGCGCTGTCGTTGAAAATGGACGCACACTGCTCGCATCCACGGTTGCATCTCAAATGGAGATGCATGCCCGTTACGGCGGCGTGTATCCTGAAGTGGCATCCCGTCAGCATGTATTGAGCATCGTCCCTGTTGTTCAGCAGACGCTGGCTGAATCAAATATCACATGGAAGGATATCGATGCGATCGCCGTCACGCGCGGGCCGGGGCTGGCAGGGTCGCTGGTCGTTGGGATGAACATGGCAAAGGGCCTCGCGCTCGGAACTGGTTTGCCGATCGTAGGGGTTAATCATATGGAGGGGCATATCTATTCTTCATGGATACACAACGCGGGAGAAACTGTTCATCCCGAGCCGCAGTTCCCGCTGCTGGCATTGCTCGTCTCAGGCGGACACACTGAAATAAATCTCATGACCGATCATTTGACGTACAAACGCCTCGGTTCCACCTTGGACGATGCGGCTGGTGAGGCCTTCGACAAAGTAGCCCGTCTCCTTGGCCTTTCCTACCCCGGCGGGCCATCTGTTCAAAAAGCAGCTGAGAACGGCGATCCTGATCGATTCGAATTTCCACGCGCCAAATTGGATAATCCCTACGATTTTTCATTCAGCGGGCTGAAAACGGCTGTTTTGTACGAGGTCAATGACCTGAAAAAGCAAAGCGACGAGCTTCCAGTCGCGGATCTGGCGGCATCCTTCCAGTCCACGGTTGTAGGCACATTGTTTGATAAGACCATGGACGCCGCGCGCGAATTTAAGGTGAAGGAGATCATCGTCGCCGGCGGAGTTTCTGCAAATCGTCCGTTAAGAGAGGCATTTCAGTCGCAAACCGAATTCAAGGTCAATATCCCTGCGTTTTCGTTGTGCACCGATAATGCTGCCATGATCGCGGCAGCGGGATATTATCGCCATGCGATGGGACATGTCTCTGATTTGAATATGGATGTCCGCCCGACGTGGCCCTTGTCTGATTAAAAACATCTCCCCAAAATTCAACTTTCGAACTTCGGGGAGATGTAAAACCCAAACCGCCTTTGGCTTGCCCAAGCCGTAGGCGGTCTGTGTAAAGGAGAATGCAATTATTATTATATGCAGCTAGATAAATGGTACCTGAAGGAATGCTGAAAGAAATATAAGAGTTTTCAGGAAGCGCTTTGGAGGGCGGATTTGATCTGGTCCATCCCGATTGGGCCTTCACGTAGAATTTTGATCTCATCTGAGGAATGATCCACAACAGTGGAAGGGACGCCGCCCGGCGTTGTGCCTCCGTCGATAATAAGCGGAATGCGGCCATTTAGCTGCCGGAATACTTCACCGGCTGTGGATGGACTCGATTGTCCGGAGATGTTCGCGGAGGTCACAGCCATGGGTCCTGCCGCGCGAAGCAATGCACGAGCGATCTCATGGTCAGGCACACGGACGCCGACTGTAGGTGAGTTGGATACGGCTTGGGGGAGAGTCGGGTTTTTAGGGATGATTAAGGTCAACGGTCCGGGCCAGAAACGGGAAGCGAGTTTGTATGCGGCCCTGGGGATATTGATCCCGACTTTTTCCATATCTTCCATATCTCCGATCAAGATGGGGATCGCTTTTTCAGCAGGGCGGTCTTTGGCAACGTAAATCGATTCAACGGCCTTCCCGTCGAACGCGAGTGCGCCGACGCCATAGACGGTGTCGGTGGGGAAGGCGACCAGGCCGCCTGAGTTTAATACGTCCAGGGCTTTGA
>DATHRQ010000112.1:0-17482 GCA_035465095.1 Anaerolineales bacterium
AGGTCACCAGTGCTCCATTCGACGCTGTAGACAGTTTTGTGCCGATAAATTGAAATGCCAGGGATACGCCATACCCAACGAAGCCGACAAGAAAACTGGCGCGAAATTGTTGTTTCTTTAATTTGGATTTTCTTTGAAACAAAACAAATCCCCCAAGCATGGCAGCCCCCAGGATCAAACGCAGAGACAGCAGCATAAAAGGCGGTATCACATCCAGTACCACCTTGCTGACGACATACATGCCTCCCCAAATGGAGGCCGCGATCAAGCCGCTTATTAATCCGAGAATCGATCTGTTCATGAGTTGCGTATAAACGATTTTCAATCAAATGATCTGTCTTGCCGCAGCCTCTTGATTTCCCCTCTTTGCTTTTTTGCCTTCAATCTTTTTTCACGGGATGACTTCGTTGGGGTTGTTTTTATACGCATTTTGGGTTTCAAGGTTGCCTTACGTACAATCTCCGCAAACCTACGGATCGCATCCTCACGGTTTTGCTCCTGTGTGCGGTATCGTTTTGCTTCAAGGATCAATATTCCTTCGTTGGTTATTTTATTCCGTGCAAGTTTAGTCAACCTCCGCTTCACGTCTTCAGGCAGCGAGGAAGCATTAACATCAAACCTCAACTGCACAGCGGTTGCCACCTTGTTGACGTTCTGTCCGCCGGGGCCAGATGCGCGGATATACTCGAATCGCAATTCGCTTTCGTCGATGTGAAGAGAAGGGGTGATTTGTATCATTATAAAAACCTCCCCCATTTTAGCACTTCAAAATGGGGGAGGCCGCCAAAGGCGGGTGGGGGTAGTTCTAAAACATCAACTCGTTGACCTTGTCCAGCATGGCAGTAGCAGGCCTGAGGTCCGATTCTGCGAGGCGGTTGAGAGGTTCATCCACAAGATTATAGGTTTCCTCGAGGGTCGGCTTATCCTTGTTGATGTAGATCAATCCTGTTGTGATCCAATCATTTTGCTGCGCCTCGTCAAGAATTTGCAACGCTGCAGATCGGTTCGTGGGGTCATGATTTTCATCCAGGTTCTTTAGGATGATGATCGAACCATCGTGCATGGCAACTTCGCGGATCTCGCCTTCCTTCATTTCCTCTTCAAGCATGATCTCGTTTCTCGGCGCAACATAGGTGATATCGTGCAGCGGTTCCTCATGATCCTTGCCCCATGCATAGGAGTGATATGCCTTCGCATCGTTATTGAACGTCACACACGGGCTGATGATGTCGAGCACAGCGATGCCTTTGTGGGCAAACGCGGCCTTGAGCAGTTCCTTGACCTGCTTGGGATTGCCCGCGAAAGAGCGGGCAACAAAAGTGGCGTTTGTAATGACCGCTTCCATGCAGATGTCGACAGGCATATACGGGTTCGTTCCCTGTTTTTTTAATGCAAGGCCCTTCTCGGCAGTTGCGGAGAACTGTCCCTTTGTTAAGCCATAAACGCCGTTGTTCTCGACAATATAGACCATGTCCAGGTTGCGGCGCATGATGTGCTTGAACTGTCCCATACCGATGCTGGCTGTGTCGCCGTCACCGGAAACGCCGATGCCTTTCATCGAGGCGTCGCCGAACAACGCGCCGGTTGCAATGGACGGCATGCGCCCGTGAAGGCTGTTGAAGCCGAAGGACCGGTTCATAAAATAGGTAGGACTCTTGCTCGAACAACCGATGCCGCTAAACTTGATGACAGTTTCAGGTAAAACGTTCATCTCATACATGGCGGCAATGATCTGGTTCGAGATCGAATTATGTCCGCAGCCCTTACATAATGTGGTCGCGTTGCCGCGGTATTCACTTTTTGCAAGACCCACCTGGTTTTCGTTTGCAGGCGCGCCTGCCATGGGGAGTGATTGTGTCATTTTAATGTACTCCTTTACTACTACTTCTTCCTGCTGGATGTTTTCTTCGCAGGCGACTTTTTGGACTTTGAGGCATTCTTTTTGGAGGCAGCCGATTCTTTCTTCGCTTTTGGCTTGCCAGCTGCCGATTTGCCATTCGATTTCGCTCCGGCCTTTCCAGCATCGTATTTCTCGAGCAGCGACTCGCGCACCCATCGTGCCGAGGCCGGCATACCATCGCCCATCGCTATGGATTTCAGGTTCATCGCGCGATGTGGGTACTCCAGCGTAAGCAGTTGCTTCAACTGTCCTTCACGGTTCAATTCAACGACGAACACATCGTCATATTTTTCAACAAACTTCTTAATTTCCTTTGAGAACGGCACTGCACGGATTCGCATAAAATCTGCCTTGATATCGTGCTCAGTTTTCATTTGATGCATGGCTTCAAGGATGGCAGGTTCCGTGGAACCATAAGCCACAATACCTATCGTCGCGCCACTTGTCTTATGAACTTGCGGGGCTGGCACCAGATCGCGTGCACCTTCATACTTCTCCTTCAGCCGCTGCATATTCCTCTCGAAGATTGCTGAATCTTCTGTATAACGGGCTTCCTCGTCGTGACCGGTACCGCGTGTGAAATAGGCACTCATAGGGTTCTTGTTGCCCGGCACAGTGCGGTACGGGATTCCGTCACCATCCACATCGCGGTAACGGCCCCAATCGCCCTTGAGCTCTTCGATGTCTTTTTCCCATAATACCTTGCCGCGATCCATTGGCTGGTCTGGATACTTAAACGGCTCGCTCATCCACTGATTCATGCCTATGTCTAGATCGCTCAACACATACACCGGTGTCTGCAATCGTTCAGCGAGATCAAACGAACGCCAGCCGAACTCGAAACATTCATTGACATTGCCCGGCAGGAGAATAACGGACTGCGTATCGCCATGCCCGATAAAGTTGACGAAAGTCAGGTCGGCCTGGGATGTACGTGTGGGCAGGCCCGTGCTGGGGCCGATGCGCTGCACATCCCACAGAACGACCGGCACTTCAGCGTAGTAGGCCAGCCCGGCAAACTCGGTCATCAGGCTCAAGCCAGGACCAGATGTGGAAGTCATCGCGCGCAGACCAGACCAGCCCGCTCCGATTGCCATACCAATCGCGGCAAGTTCATCTTCAGCTTGCACAACTGCGTAGGTGTTCTTTTCATCTTCGCGTTTACGCAGCATGGGAAAGTAATCGTTCATGGCCTCAGCCAGGGACGAGGCGGGTGTGATCGGATACCAGGAAACAAACTGCGCTCCCCCAAAGATCGAGCCGATTGCGGCGGCAGTGTTACCATCTGCCATGATCAAACCGTCGGTCTTTTTCATGGATTTGAGTTCGTATGGGTCCTTCTTTTCAAGGTTGTCCTGCGCCCACTCCGCACCGGCATTAATCGCGCCCATGTTCATTGAAATAGGCTTCTGTTTGCCTTTGAAGTGAAAATCGAGTGCGGCCTCGATCATATCGATATCGATACCGGTCATATGCGCCAAAACGCCCACATACACCATATTCCCCACAAGATCACGGAAATCATTGGGTATATTCGGGTCGTCGCGAACGATCTGTTTGACAGGCATGGGATACACCGCGATGTCTGCGCGGGTGATGGGTTGTTTTATATCGTCGGCGTAGAAAAAGGCTCCGCCGGGCGCAACAGACGCCAGGTCCTGTGCGAACGAATCAGGGTTCATCGCAATCACGATCTCGTTCGTCTCACGCCGGGCTGTATAGCCATCCTTATTTGCGCGGATCGTATACCAGGTCGGCAATCCCTGAATGTTTGACGGGAAGAGATTCTTCCCTGAAACCGGGATGCCCATCTTAAAGATCGCTCGCAGGATGGTGTTGTTGGCGGTGGAACTGCCGGAGCCGTTCTTGGTGCCAACAATGATCGAGAAATCGTTTACTACTTTATTCATGTCACTCCTAATTATTTTCGTCATGGCGAGAGTCAGGATTTGCTTTGCCGCTCGCTGTGTTTACGGTCTGTTATACAAGAGGTCGGTGTGGGCATTAAGCGCCTCGAAACCTGCCTCATAATTTCCTTTACAAATGGCATCCACCATAGCACGGTGATACCGCCAGACTTCCTGTAAATAATCATAGCCACCGGTAAAAACGTTCAAGCCCACGCTCTCGTATGCATCCCAATAAGCCTCAAGGATGCCGGTAACGAATGGGTTCTCGAGACGGCTAAAGATCAATAAATGCAATTGACGATGTTCTTCATGGGGAACTTGTATGCGGGCATGATCCAATTTTTCAAAGGCGCGCAGGATAAGACTCTGCAACTCATCCTTATCCTGTTGTGTAAGTTTCTCTACCGCCTCATACCAGAATGCAGATTCAACATGGTTGCGCAGTTCAGAAAATTTACGGAAATGTTCATTGTTGAGCGCCAACGCATATCCGAGACTTTGACGAACTGCCGGCGCGAACGAGTATTCTCTGCGCTTCGTCCCCAAACGAGGCCTGACCTCTACCAAGCCAAGCGCACGCGCCACTTCAAGCTGCTCCCGCAAGGACGCAACGCTGACGCCCAATTCTACGCTCAGTTTTTTAAGCGAAGGGAGCCCGTTATCTACCTCTTCATGCGTGGCCAGATAACGGAGAAATTCAGATATATCAGGAGAAATTCGGTCGCGTATCACCATAATTATGATTAATCAGATAAATCAGAGTATATGACGATTTCAAACCCGCGTCAAGAGTACGGGTCTTTGCCTGATTGTAAGCCTATCCCCCTTTTGAAAAAAACCCCTGACCACGTTTGGTCAGGGGTTCAGGTCTAGCCGGATGTGACGACATGCGGTTTCTTTCCCGACTTGTCGTGTTTTTCGTGTTTCTGCTTTCTCTTTTCCTTGATTGTCAGTTTGGCTTTCTTTTTTGGTTCCTTCTTGCCTTTGTCTTTCTTACCAGAGTTACCCATTTCAACTTCTCCTTTCCACATGTAAAACGGTCAGGGTGAGTCCGTTGACTCCAATATCGACAATTATACCCCCTCGTCATCCACAAGGATCGCAGGCGGGGAATTCAGGGCATACACCCAGATACCGCTTTCGTACATCAGCACGGCAACATCATAAGGATCCGGCATATGATCGATTCCCTGATCTTCGATAAATTCCAGGATTAAAAGATGGGTCGGCTTTTCTTTTTTAAAGCTTTTCTGCACCCGTCCAAGGAAATATTTTGCACTTTCCTCCGATATCTGAAATTTTGATGCAATTCTTTGAAACGGCTTCAATGTATCCATAATTTGATTGTACCCGATTGGTGATGGTTTAAAGCGCCACCATGCAAAAGATCATTTGTTGTCTTATTGGACTTTAGAGATCCATGCTGTTCAACAAATCCCTCAACGCAGACAGCTCTTTCCGCGTCATAGTCACACCCTTGCCCATCTTGGAGCCATCCTCAGACCAGTCACGCAGGTCGTATTTCGGGTCACGGTCATTCCAACTGATCAGATTGAGCACCTTCCCCCACCCCGAAGCGGATTGGGATAAGACGCCGATCTTTTCGATAATTTCATATTTAATCTCAGACATGGTTCACCTCTCCAAATTCTAGCGCAGTATAGATCCGCTTATTCTTGAAACAAAGACAAATACTTCCCGTACCCCTCCTCTTCCAGTTTTTCCTTGGGGATAAATCTGAGCGATGCCGAATTCATGCAATAGCGCATGCCGGTCGGCGCTGGTCCATCATTGAAAACGTGCCCAAGATGCGAATCCGCATTCTTCGAACGTACTTCTGTGCGCGGCAAAAAGAGCTTGTAATCAGTATGTGTGACGACATTCTCCGGCTCCAACGGCCTGGTGAAGCTCGGCCAGCCGGTACCAGAGTCATATTTATCGAGCGAACTGAACAAGGGTTCGCCTGAGACCACGTCCACGTATATGCCGGGTTGTTTGTGGTCCCAATATTCATTATCGTATGGTCGTTCGGTGCCCTCGTGCTGCGTCACCTGATATTGGATGGGTGATAACTTCTTCTGCAGTTCGGCGTCTGATGGTTTGGTAAAGGTTTTCATTTCAGCCTCCAGTCTTTCTGTTAGATACATTCTATCTTTCACTGATTAAGTGATGCTGAAAATTAAGGGAGTTACATGCTTTGTTAAGCTTATCGTAATACTCAACTGGCAGGTGAAATTTTAGAAAAGGTTACATATTTCATTATAAATAGAATCTATTGTTGCGTTTGTTGTACAATATAAAAATTGCAGTAAAAGTATTGCAGTTCTTGAGGAGAGCATCCATGTATATCCATACCATTCACGTTCGTCGCTTATTTTCGATGGGGGTCACTATGCTGATTGTTTTCGCTCAAATTGTTTCCCCAGTACCTGTTCTCGCAGATCACACCTCCAACCCGTCGACCGTCACCATTGCCGGGTCTCTTCAATCCGAATTGGGATGTCCGGGCGATTGGCAGCCCGATTGTGCCGCAACGCATCTGGGGTATGACGCGGGTGATGATGTCTGGCAGGGCACGTTCAACATCCCTGCCGGGGCTTGGGAATACAAAGCTCCGCTCAATGATAGTTGGGATGAAAACTACGGAGCCAACGCTGTGCAAGGCGGAGCAAACATCGGCCTCAACCTTGACGCCCCGACGGAAGTCAAGATTTACTACGACCACAAATCCCACTGGGTCACCGATAATCACAACTCCCGTATTGTCACCGCTCCCGGAAGTTATCAGGATGAGATCGGCTGCTCCGGCGATTGGGACCCCGGATGCCTGCGTTCCTGGCTCCAGGACCCCGATGGCGACGAAATTTATTCCTTCACCACCGCCGACATTCCAGCCGGCAACTATGAGTTCAAAGCCGCCATCAACGAAAGCTGGGATGAGAATTACGGCGCAGGCGGCGCACCCGGCGGCGCGAATGTTCCCTTCAATGTACCCGGTACCGGTTACATCGTCACCTTCTATTTCAACTCCGCCACGAATACCCCGACTGTGAGCGTGGTCAGCAGTGGACCTCAACCGGATAATAACGTCGACTGGGACGGCCTGCGCCACGATTCGCGCAATACACGTTATCTCACACCGGGCGGTGCGGTGCCTGCCGGGACCGACGTCCTGATC
This sequence comes from Anaerolineales bacterium, assembly GCA_035465095.1. GTDB lineage: Bacteria > Chloroflexota > Anaerolineae > Anaerolineales > Villigracilaceae > Defluviilinea. The sequence goes on from DATHRQ010000112.1 coordinate 6,989, forward strand.
CGCTTCAGAACCTTCCATAACGATGTGACCGGCGTATCGCTGCGCGTCTTTGATCTTAACAGCAACGGACAACGCATCATACCCATGACCCTCGCGGCTGCCGATGTTTCCTGCTACCAGACCGGGCTTGAAACCTCCACCTGTGATTTCTGGCAGGCCTCACTCAGTGAAGCCGCACCCAATAACCTGTGGTATCGATTTATCGTAAGCGACGGCACAGACACCGACTACTACGCCGACAACACTGCCGCGCTGGATGGCGGTCTTGGGAGTGTCAGCGATGATGCCGTGGACAATAGTTACGCACTCATGTTCTACGATCCGGCCTTCACCGCGCCGGACTGGGCGAAGAGCGCCAGCATGTATCAGATCTTCCCAGACCGCTTCCGCGATGGACGCTCGAACAACAACCCCAAGACCGGTGACATCCGTTACGATGACCCGGTCATCAAATTGGCGTGGGGCACGCTGCCTGAGGGTTTTTGCCGACATTACTCGGATGCCGTCACCAACTGTCCCTGGAGATTCGATGCGACGCCTCCCGATTGGAGTCCCTCAATCGAAGGTCCTCGTGGGCGCGATTATTATGGCGGTGATCTGAAAGGCGTGGATCAGTACCTTGATTACCTGAAATCGCTGGGCGTCAACACCCTCTACTTCAACCCGATCTTCGACGCAGGTTCAAACCATTCCTATGACACCCAGGATTACTACAAGATCGATCCATATTTTGGCACACAAAAGGACTGGGAAAACCTTGTCAAACATGCGGACGAACTTGGCATGAGGATCGTTCTGGACGGTGTCTTCAACCATATGTCTTCGGACAGCCCGATCTTTGACCGTTACCATCATTACGGCACCGTGGGCGCCTGTGAATCGCTTTCATCCCCGTATCGAAGCTGGTTCTATTTCAATGACTTGGCGCCCGGCTCTGGCAGTTGTGTCGGCAGTTCAGGGCAGCCGAATTCTGCAAATTATGACAGCTGGTTCGGATTTGATTCGATCCCCGTCATCAACAAGACCCTGCCAGCCGTACAGGAGTATTTCCTGACGAACGACAACAGCGTCACAAATTATTGGCTGGAGGCCGGGTCGAGCGGCTGGCGCATGGACGTGATGGGCGATGCTTCCTTCCCTGTCGGCTATTGGGAAACCTTCCGCAACGAGGTCAAATCAATCAAGCCACAAGCCTTCATTATCAGTGAGACCTGGCAAAAGGACAGCACGCTCCTGCGCATGATACGCGGCGACCGCGCCGACACTACCATGAATTACCGTCTGCGCGATGCAGTTCTGGGTTTGCTCGCCCCACAGGGCTTTGACTCGAAAGGCTTTGGCGACAGCGGAAGGATTATCCTGCCGAGCGAGTTTGCCTCCCGCATGGAATCGATCCGCGAAGATTACCCGGATGCCGCCTACTACTCGCTGATGAACCTGCTCGACAGCCACGATACCGAGCGCATCCGTTGGACGTTGACGCCGGGACAGGAAACACGAGCGAATAAGGAATTAAACTCTGACAGCGTGGCCGAAGGAAAACTTCGTCAGCGGATTGCCTCGCTGATCCAATTCACTGTGCCCGGTGCGCCAACCGTTTACTATGGCGATGAAGTGGGCATGACCGGCGACGACGACCCCGATGACCGCCGAACCTATCCGTGGGTAGACAAAGGCGGCTTACCAGACCAGAACATGTTCGCCCATTATCAAACGCTCAACACACTGCGCAGCGGCAACAATGTTTTGATCGATGGTGATTTCAAGGTTTTGCTGGCAGACGATGCATCCGGTGTCGTGGCCTATGGCCGTAAGACGACCAGCCAGACTGCCATCGTGATCGTCAATCGCGGCGGCGGAACTCAGTCAGTGGCAGTGCCAGTCGCTGGATACCTGCCCGATGGCATATCGTTGAACAAGGCCTATGAAGTGGGGAACGGCGGCGCGAACTCTGTCAATGTGTCGGGTGGTGAGATCAGCACTTCGGTTGGTCCGATGAGCGCAGTGATCCTGCTCAGCGATAACGTTGACCTGCAGCCCACAGCCGCGCCTGCCAACCTGCACGTTACGGATGAAGGCAGTCAAACCGTCAGCTTGGAATGGGATGCCGTTCCTGGCGCAGGCGCATATACGCTCTATCGCAGTCCTGTCAGCGGCGGCGGGTATACAGCCATAGCCACTGGTTTGGCCAGCAACACCTACACCGATAATGATGTCCTCAACGGAAAGACCTATTATTACGTCGTCACCTCGTCAGACCTTATAGGAAACGAAAGCGGTTATTCGAATGAGGTCTCTGCCCTGCCGCATTACTCGATCGGTTGGGCAAACCTGCAATGGCCGCCGACCTTGAACCACCCCATCAGCCCCACGGACCGCACAGAGAATATCTACGGGCAGGTATGGATCGACGGTGTTACCAGTCAACCCGGACCCACACCCGGCCTACTTGCCCAGTTGGGATACGGCCCCGAAGGCAGCAACCCGGACGGTAATGAAAATTGGCTCTGGACAGACGCCGGCTTCAACGTGGATGCAGGCAACAACGACGAGTTTGTCGCCAGCCTGCTTCCCGATGCTTTGGGTACTTTCGATTACGTCTATCGCTACTCAACCACCAACGGACAAAGTTGGCTGTACGCGGATTTGAACGGTCCGATCCCGCCAGGGAATATGCCGCCCAACCCCGGCAAGCTGACCGTAAACTCAAGCGGCGATCTGACGCCGCCTGGTGCGCCCAGCGGCTTACTGGTCTCCAGCACAAGCCCGGCTGCGATCTCTCTCGAGTGGGATGCCCACCCGAACGCTGACGGCGACCTCGCCGGCTTTGAAATCTATCGCGACGGCATGTTGATCGCCACGGTGCTGGGAGCCTCCGCCACCAGTTATACGGATACCAGTGTGGTTGAAAACGCCACGTATGATTACCATCTCCTGGCGATCGACACCAGTTACAACCGTTCTACAGAATCGAATACAGTCACAGCGACTGCGTCGCCGCGCACGGTTACAGTGGTCTTCCATGTTACTGTGCCAACCCACACCCCCAGCAGCCAGTCGGTCCACATCGCGGGGACACTCCATCTGCTGAATGGCAACCTGCCTGAGTGGGACTCCAGCGGCGTCGCGCTCACCCAGGTTGGGACGTATGAATGGGAAATTACCCTGACCGGTGCGGAAGGGACGAACATTCAATACAAATACACGCTTGGTTCATCCAACTTCTTCGATGTCGAGAAAGGCGGCAGTTGTGAAGAGATCAGCAACCGCACGCTGACGTTGAGCTTTGGCACAACGGGAATTCAGGATGTGAACGATACGGTTCTCAACTGGCGCAATGTGGCCCCATGCGGCAATTAAATTAAAAAACGCATAACAAAAAAAGGACAGGTGTCTGAAATGGCACCTGTCCTTTTTATTCCTCTGCCATCGGCTTGAAGAAAATCTCCCGCTCGAATGTCTTCGCCACGATGATTGCGGTCTCATGTGTGTTTCCCGGTTCCGTCAAGACGACCGGCGTAAATCCAAATTTATATCCGAGTGCCCGGTTCAGGGTGTTTACCTCATTTGTCAGCCACTCAGGATGATAATTGAAAACTTGTTTCCCCCAGGCGACCATTTCTTTCAGTTTTCCCGAAACTTCTGCCTGCAGAGATTCAGGCACAGACGCGAACCAGCGCGAACCGATCACATACATCCACGGATAAGAAGACTGATTCTGCGCAGTCATTTCCAGCAGGTCGAGATAACCGGATTCAAAATGAGGATACAGGCCGCTCGCCCGTAACATCGGGGTTGTTTCGGCCAATTCCACCTGTTCTTCCGCTGACGTCAACACCTGCACCTGCACGAAATAACTCTGTACCTGGTTCTGAGAAGCACTGCTGATTTCGCCCTCATGAATATGAAGCACATCAGGAGCAGCATCTTTGCGCGGGAAGTACACTTCCAACTCCTCGACGTTATCGATAAACCCGTCGCTTGGATAGCAGGTTTTCACCCGTCCGAACACCATCGGCGGACGCCCGTCCTTGTGACGCTTGAGAGGAATTTGACAAAAGAAATCTTTACCGACCCAGCCTGCTTGCCCGACGATCAGCTGGCGCTCATAGAGTCGATAGATATCATCCACTTCGCCCAGAGTAATATCAGCCAGCGGACGATATTTTTGTCTGGCTCTCTTTTCTTTTTGATCCCTGTTATGATCCTCGGGCCCTTCACGCCCCAGATCCACGTCGGGTTTGTGACCAACCCAATGGTAACCCCGGCGCGGATCGTCATTCTGCGCCCATAGAACGCGCGGAAGGAAGAATTGTTTTCTCAGGGAAATTTCGATCGCCATTTTATTAAGAATACAACTTAATCCTGTTTGGAGCAAGTCACACCACCATTAAAATGCAAACGGCACTTTATTGGTCAGCAGATAACTACTTCATTTTTATGCAAGATATACCCAAATTTATATCCATCCCATATGCATGGGCCTATGGAACTTTGCAATTCTTGATGCTATTCTTTAGTATGAGAAACATAAAAATGACTGCCGCAGAAGCGATGCGTTGAAATATCAGGAGGTTTATCATGTTGCGAAGTCTGAATGAATTGATAGGATATGACATAATGGCAAAGGACGGTCAGATAGGGAAGGCTCATGATATTCTTTTTAGCGACGAAGATTGGGAAATCAGATATCTGGTCGTGGACACAGGTCCCTGGATATTGGGAAAAAAAGTATTAATTTCCATGCACGCAATTCAACAGCCTGTCTGGACAACCGAATCCATCCCGGTCGATTTGACACGTGAAGAGGTAAAATCCAGCCCGGATGTTGATCTCGCCAAACCTGTTTCGCGCCTGTATGAGGAAAAACTTCACGCCCATTATGACTGGCCGATATACTGGGGTGCGGCACGTGCGATGCCGCTTTCATCTTCAATCTACGTCAATCCGAACCTGTTTGCGAAACAGGATAAGTCCGACGAAGAAGAGAGCACCCATTTAAGGAGTTCGAATGAATTGACAGCATATGAAGTGTCGGCAGTTGATGGCGAGGCCGGTGTTGTGACCGACTTCATTCTCGAAGATGAGAATTGGCAGATCCGGTACATGGTCGTTGATACAGGCAGCAAACTGGATGTTGAGAAAAAGGTTCTGGTAGCGTTGGAATGGATCAACGATATCGATGTCGCCAGCCAGGAGATCTCTATCGACCTTAACCAGGAGGCCATCAGATTCAGTCCGTCGTTTGACCCAAACCTTCCGGTCAACCGCCAATACGAAGAAGTCGTTTATGATTATCATGGCAGGCCAAAATATTGGCATGTTGTCGAATGATACTCAAATATACAAAACAAGGATGAAGTAATCATGGGCATGAACGTTTCACAAAAATTGATCGAAGACCACCTGCAGTCCGGAGAGATGACCATTGGATCAGAGATCAGCATCCGCATCGACCAGACTTTGACTCAGGATGCAACCGGCACGCTGGTAATGCTGGAACTGGAAGCAATGGGACTCGACCGTGTCAAAACCGAGGTCTCGGTTCAATACGTGGACCATAACCTGATCCAGACCGACTTCAAGAATCCTGACGATCATCTTTTTCTGCAGTCTGCATGCAAAAGATATGGTATCTGGTACAGTCGGCCGGGCAACGGCGTCAGCCATCCGCTGCATATGCAGCGATTCGGTGTGCCCGGCAAGACATTGCTCGGCTCAGACAGTCACACGCCGGCGGCCGGGTCATTGGGTATGCTTGCCATTGGGGCCGGTGGACTCGACGTTGCCATGGCAATGGCGGGTCAGCCCTTCTACCTGCAGATGCCGAAAATCTGGGGTGTGAAATTAACAGGCAAATTACCGGATTGGGTCAGCGCCAAGGATGTGATCCTTGAAATGCTGCGCCGCCACGATGTCGATGGAGGCGTTGGGCATATCATCGAGTATTACGGCCCCGGCCTGGATACGCTGTCCGCGATGGACCGTCACGTGATCGCCAACATGGGAACAGAACTTGGCGCCACGTCTACGGTGTTTCCGTCAGATGAGACAGTGCGTCAGTTTATGCAGGAGCAGGATCGAGGTCAATATTGGAGCGAGATTCTGGCAGACTCAAATGCTGTTTATGATCGTTACGAGGAAATCGACCTATCCGCTCTCGTGCCCCTGATTGCAAAACCCAGCAGTCCAGGAAACGTTGTGCCGGTGGAGGAAGTCGCCGGCGCTCCGATCTATCAATCCTATATCGGCTCGTCTGCCAATCCCGGTTACCGTGATTTTGCCGTGGCTGCCGAGATAGTCAGGGATCAGCGAATTGCAGAAGGTGTTTCGCTGGATATCAACCCGACTTCCAGGCAGTTACTTGAAGAATTAATACAAGAGGGAGGATTAAATCACCTTATCCATGCCGGCGCACGACTGCACCAGGCAGGTTGTAACGGATGCATTGGCATGGGGCAGGCTCCCGCCAGCGGGCGAATCAGCCTGCGTACGGTACCGCGCAACTTTCCCGGCCGTTCAGGCACGAAGGAGGATCAGGTTTATTTATGCAGTCCCGAAACGGCGGCAGCATCCGCATTGACCGGTGTGATCACCGACCCGCGCACCCTGGATATGGCCTATCCACAAGTAAAGATGCCAGCCAGGCGCATTATCAATCAAGAGATGTTGATGGCACCGCTTGAAGAAACCGAAGCGCTCAAGGTCGAGCTGGTCAAGGGTCCCAATATCGCCTCTCTGCCCGAGCTTGATGCTTTCCCGGATAAATTGGAATTGCCCATCTTGTTGAAGGTTGGAGACGACATTTCCACAGATGAGATCATGCCAGCCGGCGCACGCATTTTGCCCTACCGCAGTAACATCCCGCGCATCAGTGATTTTGTCTATGAAATTGTCGACCCGACCTATGCAGGGCGGGCGCTCGAACAAAAACTTAATGGTGGGCACGCGATCATCGGCGGCGAAAACTATGGACAGGGTTCCAGCCGTGAACATGCTGCACTAGCTCCGCGATATCTGGGTCTGCGATTGGTGATCGCAAAAAGTTTTGCACGCATTCACCGCAAGAACCTGATCAATTATGGCATCCTGCCGCTTACGTTTGACGACCCGTCCGCTTATGACGAACTCCAAAACGGAGATACGATCGTATTGGCGCTTATTCGCAAGCAATTCGCAGAAAACGACAAGCTCGAAGTCCACGTGCCAAAGAAGGATTTGGTTTTGACTGCAAACCACGACTTAACCCCGCACATGATCGAAGTGCTGCTTTCAGGCGGCTTGACCAATTGGATTCGCGTAAGTCAAGCGGAATAACCACAAGCGTAATCATTAAAAATAGCCAACCGATAATGTTGGCTATTTTTATATTCGTGGCCGAATAAGTTAACTATCCCTCCAATAACAACCTCTCAGGGTCTTCGATCAACTCCTTGACCTTCACCAAAAATTGAACCGCCTCACGACCATCTACAATGCGATGGTCATAGCTCAAGGCCACATACATCATCGGTTTGATGACCACCTCCCCATTCACAGCGATGGGGCGTTCTTCGATCTTATGCAATCCCAGGATCCCAACCTGCGGCGGATTTAAAATCGGCGTACTCAGCATCGAGCCAAACACACCGCCGTTCGTGATCGTAAACGTCCCGCCGCGCAGATCCTCAATCGAAAGCTTTCCTTCGTTCGTTTTTTCCACATAATCCTTAATCTGTTTTTCGATTTCGGCAAAGCTCATCCGATCTGCGTCGCGCAGCACAGGCACAACCAAGCCATCCTCCGCACCGATAGCCACGCCCATATCATAGTAATGCTTTAATACGATTTCGTCATCATCGATCTCTCCGTTCACACGCGGAAAAGTTTTCAATGCGCCGATCGATGCCTTCACAAAAAAGGACATAAATCCCAGCTTGATGCCATGCTGTTTTTGAAACTCCTCATTGCGCCGGCTGCGAATTTCCATCACCGCGCTCATATCGATCTCGTTGAAGGTGGTCAGCATCGCCGTTGTCTGTTGTGCTTCCAATAATCGCTGCGCAATGGTTCGGCGGCGGCGTGACATTCGAATCCGTTCTTCAGAACGCGACGATGAGGTCTCCCGCCCGGATGACTCGACATCCGAATCCTTCTTTGCCGGAGCCTGGTCCCTGGGTTCTTCGGCTTTATCTTCCTTCTGAAGGAACTGCTCCACGTCAGCCCGCGTTATACGACCTTCACTGCCTGTACCGCTGATTTTGCTTACGTCCACACCTTTTTCCTTTGCCATTCTCGCAGCGACGGGGGTCACCTGGGGCGCAGACTGACGCTCCATTTCACGCCCATTGCCGCGGGCGGTTTCTTCTTCCCGCTCTGGGGGTTTCTCAGTCTCAACTTCTCTGGGCTGTTCCGCCTTTTCATCGATGACTGCCAGTACATCCCCCACCTTGACGTCTTCGCCTTCCTGTACTTTGATAGTTGCCAGTTTACCTGCGTTCTTTGCCCCGACTTCCAGATTGACTTTATCCGTCTCCAGCTCGACCAGTACGTCACCCACATTGACGTAGTCTCCCTCCTTCTTTAGCCACGACGAGACGGTGGCCTCCAACACAGATTCACCCATTTCAGGTACCAAAATTTCAACGCTCATATCATCCTCTTTCCTTTACCACGCTGCGTGTCTGCGATTGTTTTTCGAACTCAAAGGCCTGCTCGATCAATTCCTGCTGGTTGATGCGGTACAAGGTCGATGAACCCTCCGCCGGGCTTGAACTTTCCGGGCGACCCACATAATGCAGGGGCAGGCGGTCATCCGTCAACCGGCGCAGGCGCGGGCGAAGATAATTCCAGGCGCCCATGTTGTTCGGTTCCTCCTGCACCCAGATCAGGCGTTTGAGATTGGGATACCCTTTCAACACATCCTCAAGCGCCTGTTGAGGAAACGGATACAGCTGCTCCACGCGGACGATCGCATCATCTGTATTTTCCTCCCGTAAATCACTGGTGACCAGGTCGACGTAAATACGTCCGCTGCACAGGACCAGGTTTTCAACTTTTGTCCGCTTTGAAGGCAAACTGGAATCATCGATCACAGACTGCCATCCACCTTCCGTCAGAAGTTTTGCAGAGGAGGCAACCAACGGATGCCGCAGCAAACCTTTCGGCGTGAACACGATCAACGGCAGGGGATCTGTTTCCAATAACAGAGCCTGTCGGCGTAACAGATGGAAATATTGTGCTGCCGTGGATGGATAGGCAATTCGAACGTTCATCTCAGCCGCCAAACCCAAAAATCGTTCGATGCGCGCACTGGAATGATCGGGGCCCTGTCCCTCGTTTCCGTGAGGCAACAGCATCACGAGCGAAGGTGTCAGCCCCCACTTGGCGCGGCCCGAAAGCAGGAACTCATCGATCATGGTCTGTGCGTTATTGACAAAGTCACCATATTGCGCCTCCCATAACACAAGTCTGCCGGGCGCCTGCACGTTATAACCAACTTCAAAACCAACGATTCCAGCCTCACTCAATGGGCTGTTCAGGACTTCAAACGAAGCCTCTGCCTGAGGAATTTTTTGCAGGGGAATGTGTTCCCCGCCGTCTTCGGTATCATAAAATACGGCATGGCGCTGGCTGAACGTCCCGCGCGCGCTGTCCTCACCCGTCAACCGAATCGAGATGCCCTCTTGCAAAATGGAGGCAAATGCCAACTCTTCGGCAGTCCCCCAATCTATAGCGTCAGATGATTTATTGAATAATTTGCGCCTGCGTTCGACCGACTTCCTAAGCTTGGGGTGGAGATTAAAATCTTCGGGGAATTGCAGCAACGCTTCGTTCAGTTCCCTAAGTTGTTTCAATGAAACTGTTGTTTTGACCTTTTGTGCGGCGCCCTGTGGAGGCGGCTGCGGGACGGGCTCGAACAATTCCTTTTCAGCATCCAACTTTTCGTTGACTGCCTGTAATTCCTGCAATCGATCCTGTAACAACGCTTCAGCTTGACCGGCGTCAATAACTCCTCTCGCCTCCAAATCGGACGCCCAAAGCTGTCTCACGCTCGGATGCCCGTCGATCCTTTTATACATAACCGGATTGGTAAAGCGCGGTTCATCCCCTTCGTTATGACCGTAGCGTCGATAACCAATCAGGTTGATCACGAAATCCTTGTGGAATTTCTGACGATAGGCAAACGCCGTTCCCGCGGCCTCCAGGCAGGCAGATGGGTCATCTGCGTTGACGTGGATCACCGGCATCTCAAAAGCTTTTGCCATATCACTGGCATGCAGACTGCTGCGCAGTTCATCATCGGTCGCCGTAAAGCCCAATTGATTATTCGCAATGATGTGCAGCGTACCGCTGGTCGAATACCCGCGCAGGTGTGAGAAATTCATGGTCTCTGCAACGATCCCCTGCCCCACAAAAGAGGCGTCTCCGTGGATCAATATCGGCAGGGAGGCGTTGCTGAAAAATTTCGGCGCACCCGCTTTACGGACATCCTCATCCGCGGCGCGCGCCATG
>DATHRQ010000113.1:0-2723 GCA_035465095.1 Anaerolineales bacterium
AACGGTGATGTCACCCGGTTCGAGGCCGCTGATGAATTCGCCGTTGGCGTCGTAGACATCCACAAGCGCGGAAACCTGCGGGAAGCTCGACGCGTCGATGCGCACGATCTCCGCCGAGGCGGCTGTTTGAGCGTGGACGAAGGACCGGTTCCCAGCCAGCAGGCTGACGGTCAGGATGAAACGGGTCAGTCTACGCATTCGCCTCGACGATTTCAGGGGTGGCATCCTGAGGATTGGTGATACGCATGTAGGTCAACGTCCATGCGGATTCGATGTATGCAGTTACAATTCCGTTCAATAGCAATAAAACGGGAATATAGAGACAAATGCAAGCTACCATGAACATTATTGGCATTGTGCCTTGACCGTTTCCGAAGGTAAATGCCATCGCTGCCGGAACGACGACAAGCAGGATGGGCAGGGCTATAACGATGCCGACAACAAACCCGATGACGGCAAGGATGATCGCCATGACGATGATCGGGCCGAGGTTGGCACGGAAGACCTCCCACCCGCGTGAAAGGGAAGGCAGTACGGCCATATCTTCCAATACGACCGCCCGTTCAGCCTGACGAAAGATCATCCGCAAGACGAACATTATGGGAATCAATAAACACACACAACCGATCACAAGCGGAACGATCCCAAGCACCGCCAGCGGCTCGTTCCCTTGCCCGCTGCCCACGATACCCACAACGGCAAAGACCACAAAAACGGCAACCGCAACCGCAAAGATAAAAACGGGAAGTCCTAATATCAGCGTAAGACCCAGTACACGCCAGAAGTAAGGTGTGCTTTCTGAAAACAATTGACCGAATATCAGACTCTCCACGTTTTCATCTGCCTGCGATGTGCCGCGGATCAAACCGATCTTGCCGATGGTACTGAGAAAAACGGCGACGATCCAGATCACGCAAAAAAGGGCGATACCAATAGCTATATAGGTCTGAATATTCTGCTCGACCATCTGTAACCAGCGCATGACCTGTGGAGGCAGGTCAGGACTTTGCATATCAAAACCAGAGTTGCCGCCTCCGCTGTTGCCGCCGCCACTTCCCTGACCGCAACTTGCCAGGATACCGAAGACCCATAGAACCTTGTGCTTCCAGACGATCTGCCATGCTCTTGTCAAAACTTCGCCAAAATTGAAATTCATTGCATTCTCCTCTTTGACCTACTCGTTTGTCTCAGGAATAACGGGAGCATTCTCCTGCGGTCCTGTCAAACGCAGGTAAACGAGCGTGTAGGTCGATTTCATGAACGTGACCGCAATGCCCTGTACCAGCGCCATGACCGGGATAAAGACCAGGCTGAACCCGCCCATGATCAACATCATCGTGCGTGGGCTGAAATCGCTTCCGCTGTCCATAAGGAAGGGGATCAGGAACATCGGCGACATCAGCGGAAGCATGACGATGCTTGTCAGGATGCTGATGCCCACATAAACGACCAGGGAGATCAACACGACTGGCCAGAAGTTGGCACGCACAAGTTCCCAGCCGCGCCTGATCGCATCCAATACGCCCAGGTCATCTGCAACGACGGCTACCTGCGACTCTTCGATGATGGCGTATAGGACCATCATAAGCGGGTACATCAAAAGCATTACGGGAACCATGCAAAAGAATCCGAGCCCAACGGTCACCGCGCCGAACAATGCAAAACATCCAAAGATCGCCATAAAGACAAGCGACACGCTGAGGCCTATCAACAACAGGACGCCCAAAACACGCCACCAGTACGGTTTCGAGTCGATGAATAATTCCTTGAAGGTAAAGCCCTCCGTGCCTTCGTTCGCCTGCTTGGCGCCCAACACGACCGCCGCCGATGAAATACCGTAAAGAACATAACTAATAAGGAAGATGAAGATAAAGAAAAGGAAGAAAAGAATACCGTAGACAGGCGAGTCTACGAAGAAAGGTGTGTTGGTAGAGCCTTCTTCCAGGGAAAATATGGGGATAAACATGATCGGGAAAATGAGAAAACTGACCAGCGTAGGCAATGCGCTGAACAACCATAATATCTTGTGTTTCCAGGTGATCTGAAACGCGCGGGAAAGGATTTCGCTAAAGTCAAAGTTCATATCGTTTTTCAAACCTCAATCGTAATCCGTCTCACTCCCATTCGATGGTAGCGGGCGGTTTGCTCGTAATATCATACACCACGCGATTTATCCCGTCCACTTCGTTGACTATACGGTTCGCCACCTTTGCCAGCAGGTCATGCGGCAGGCGCGACCAATCGGCCGTCATGAAATCCTCGGTGGTCACCGCTCGGAGCGCAACGGCTTCCTGATATGTGCGCTGGTCACCCATCACACCCACTGAACGCACCGGCAGTAAAACTGCGAACGCCTGTGCCACGGCGGGCGGTTCCACCCTTAACGGACCCGTGATCTTGTTGCCGCCAGAATATCTGCGGTTCAATAATCCGGCTTCGGACAATTCCTCGACGAAGATCGCATCCGCCGCCCGCAGACGGGATACACGCTCAGGCGTTACTTCTCCAAGACAGCGCACGGTCAGCCCCGGACCCGGGAACGGCTGCCGCCAAACCAACTCTTCCGGCAGCCCCAGCGCCTCGCCGACAGCCCGCACCTCGTCCTTGAACAGATAGCGCAGCGGCTCGACCAGGTCGAACTGCATTTCTTCCGGCAGCCCGCCGACGTTGTGATGCGACTTGATCTTTTGCGCCTTGTCTCTATCGGGCGCCGAAGATTCGAC
>DATHRQ010000114.1:0-4516 GCA_035465095.1 Anaerolineales bacterium
ACCCGACGGGCTATTGCGTATGGACGCTCTTCAAGATAAGATTTTAGTGAAAAGGAGGAAAGGATGAAATCCCTTTTTTGGACTGTCATACTCGCCGTGTTATTGACGTCCTGCAACCTGAACGCTGTCGAGAAGACAGCCACGCCTCTTCCCACGCCGATACCTGCCTCTCCGACACCAACCATTGTTTTCACTCCGACAGTTGTTCCCATTGAGACCCTGCTGGCGCGTGATACGCCGACAGCCATACCAACGCCCACATCGAGAATGATACTGGCCTCACCCAGCGATCAGCCGGTGAACTGCCGCTTCGGACCCAACATTTCCTATTCGGTCATCGGCGCTTTGTTCGTCGGCCGGCAGGCGGAGGTCATCGGCAAGAGCATCGACGAGACCTGGTGGTACGTCCGCAACCCGAGCGACCCCTCCACCAACTGCTGGCTCTCGTCTGACTTCATCGTGGTCGTGGGGAACGTCGAAGCGCTGCCAGTGGTGAGCCCGCCTGAGATCGGGGTGACCAATATCAGCGTCGATGTTGATCCGGTCTCAATGAATGTTGGCTGTGACGCCTTCCCGCAAACGGTCAACCTGATCGGGCAGATCACGGCCAACGGTCCCACGATCGTCACATGGACATGGGAGACCAGCGCAGGCGATGTGTTCCCGGAGGAAACCCTATTGTTTGAATCCGAGGGCACAAAGGAAGTCAGGGACCTATTGACCGTGTGGAGCGCCAACGATTATTGGGCCAACCTGCATGTGCTGATACCCAATGATCGGTCAGGGGGCGCAAATTTCAAAGTCACCTGTGTCCCATAATTATGCGGGCGGCGGTTTTCAAAACCGCCGCTTTTTCTTTTCGGCATTGTAGGTTAGACAAATTGCGACCTGATATATAATCCCACTGAATGAGGTGACATATTGCGAAAGTGGATCAAGGATTTTGTCTCGCCGCCAAAGACAGTGGATGCTGAAAATACCGATATGGTATATATTTTGCATTCGATCACTGTATGGGGAATACCCGTCCTCTTATTGATCGTGGTTATAAGGATCTTGAGCGGGGACACTCGATTCGATGCAATTCATGCATTTATTGGAATAGTAATACTTACTTTTCTGGCTGGCAGGCTTGCCCTTCACTTCGGATATTTCAGGGGAACCAGCCGGGCGATACTGATAGTGGCATGGGTGGGCGTAACATATCTGGCGTGGATATCAGACGGATTGGAGAATAATTCGCTGATACCCTATATGACAATCATATTGGCGTCGGCGATTTTGCTGGGGGAGATCGATACACTTGTCCTGTTTACATTTTGCATTGCTGCGATTTGGGGGATCGCCTATGCTGATTCAACGGGTTTGCGAATAACCGAAAACCCGCAGGAATCCTTCAACCTGGCGCTCAATCTTTCGATCAATTATTCCCTTTCGACTGTGGCAATTTATTATATGATTCGAACCCTTCGCAAATCATTAGGTCAGGGGCAAAAGGAACTGGTTGACAGACGCCAGATCGAGGCAGTTCTGCGCGAAAGTGAGGAGAAGTTCCGCAAGATTTTTCACTCCAATCCGGTTGCAATCTGTATCACCGAACTTGAAAATGGACGTCTTCTGGAAGCCAATCACGCATATTGGAGTTTGACGGGCATGAACCCCGACAATTCGTTGGGAAAAACAGCCGAAGAATTAAATCTTTGGAGCAATCTCGCTGACCGCGCCGAATTTGTTGAAAAACTAAAGACCAAAGGATCATTCTACAATCCCGATGATTCATTTGAAGATCGGCATCGGGAATTGAAACAAGTAATCAGTTTTTCCGAAATAATTCACATAGGCGATGAGGAACACATCCTATCGATGTTCTACGACATGAGCCAGCAGCGGCGGACAATGGATGCACTCAAGGAAAGCGAGGCACGCACACGCGCCCTGCTCGAAACAACGCCAGACATGTTGTTGGAAATTACCCGGGATGGAACGATCACCAATATGATCCCGCCGAAGGGCATGGAAGAGTCCATGCCTGCCGACCAATTCATCAACAGGCGGATCCATGAAACATTTTCCGAGGCGGTGGCATTACAGGCACAATTTGCCCTTGAGCGTGCAATCGATGCCAATCAGATGAACGTCTTCGAGTTCGAGGAGAATATGGGCGGAGAGATTCGCGCACTGGAGGCACGCGTGATTGCCAGTGCACCCAATATGGCATTGATGATCCTGCGGGATATTACCCAGCGCAGATGGGCCGAAACAGAGCGTGAGCAGCTTATCAAAGAGTTGGAGGAGAAAAACGCAGTTGCCGAAACGCTGCGCGAGGGCACGTCCATTGTTGCGGCAACGCTCGAAATAGAAGAGACCGTGGAACGCATTTTGGAGCAGCTGAAGCGCGTCGTTCAATACGACAGCGCATCTGTGTGGTTATATCAAGGCGGACAGGGATTCATGGTCGGTTCCAAAGACCTGCCCAAAGGAGCCGAGGCGCCCGGTTTTTACATTCTGAGCGAGAAGGAACCGGACCATCCCTTCTTTGTGAACCCGCAGACCCCGTATATTGTGCTGCATGACATTCAGGACGATTATCCCCAGTTCAGGGTAGAAACCAAAAACTACATTCACGGCTGGATGGCCATACCCATGCGGGCACGTGGAAAATTGATCGGATTTATGGCACTGGACAGCCGCAAACCCGGGCAATATAAGGAAAGCGATGCACAGTTTGCGTTGACATTCGCAAACCAGGTGGCGATTGCACTTGAGAATGCACGCCTCTTTTCTGACCTTCAGACTGAACTCGCCGTTCGACAGAATCTCATCTCAGAATTGGAATCGAAGAACGCTGAACTTGAACGGTTTACCTATACAGTTTCACACGATCTGAAATCTCCTCTGTTTACCATACGTGGCTTTTTGGGTTACCTTGAAGAAGACGCGTTTGCAGGCAATCGCGATCGAATGCGATCAGATATGCAGCGCATTACCGACGCTACGAACAGAATGCAGCAACTGTTGAATGAACTCCTTGAACTCTCCCGCATTGGACGGATGAAAAACGAATCCGAAATGATACTCTTTGTGGATCTGGTCCGCGAGGCAGTGGAACTTGTACACGGACGTATCATGCAACGTGGCGTTGCTGTCCATATCGATGCCGATATGCAAAATGTCTATGGTGATCGGCAGCGATTGCTGGAAGTGGTGCAAAACCTGGTGGATAACGCCGCCAAGTTTACGAGCGATCGGCCTGAACCTCGTATTGAGATCGGGCAGGACGGGGATGAGGATGGCATGCCGATCTTCCACGTGCGCGATAACGGGATTGGAATTCCCAGGGAACATCACGAGCGGATATTCGGCTTGTTCAACAAGCTGGATGTGAAATCGGAGGGCACGGGCATCGGTCTGGCTCTCGTGAGAAGAATCGTCGAAGTACACGGAGGCAGGATCTGGGTTCAGAGTGAGGCGGGGCAGGGCACCACTTTTTTCTTCACGCTTCCTTCCGGACCTGAGGTCTGATTCCGTTATAATAGCCTTATCTCACCGGAGAGGAGAAAACACATGAAAAGAGCGGTCAGCATCAGTATTGGTTCGTCCAAGCGAAATAAGGCGGTTGAAGTGGAATTATTAGGCGAAAAGGTCAGCATCGAGCGAATCGGTACCGACGGCGATATGGAAGCCGCCGCGTTGAAATTCAAGGAACTCGACGGGACTGTGGATGCCTTTGGCGTTGGCGGCGGCGACCTGAGCATGCAAATTGACGATAAGAAATACGAATTCCACTCCGTAAAGCCAATGGTGCGTTTTATCAAGGAGACACCTGTGGTGGATGGCTCTGGCCTGAGAAACACGCTGGAAAAGCAGGCTGCGCCGCTCATTCTTGAAAAACTTGGTGATTATGTTAACGAGATGGGAAAGACCGCACTGATCATGACCGGCTCTGATCGATGGGGGCTGACGCGCTCCTTTTTGGATGCAGGCTTCAAATGCACTTTTGGAGATCTGCTGTTTTCATTAGAACTGCCTTTTCCCTTGCATACGGCAAAACAGGTTAAGAGATTGGCTGCGCTGTTGATGCCGATCGCCCTACGCCTGCCCTTTCACTGGATTTACCCGGTGGGAGAAAAGCAGGAGGAACGCAAACCCAAATACCCCCAATATTTTAAAGAAGCCACAGTTGTTGCCGGAGATTGCCATTATATCAAGCGTTACATGCCGGATGACATGCAGGGTAAGATCGTTGTCACAAATACCACAACACCTGAAGATGTGGAGTTATTCAGAAAAAGTGGTGTCAAATACCTTATTACGACCACGCCTGTTCTGGATGGCCGTTCATTTGGCACCAATATGATGGAAGCTGCACTGGTAGCCGTCTCTGGAAAGGGCCGTCCTCTCACTTGGGATGAATACAGTGAGATGCTCGATAAACTTGGCTTTGAACCTCAGATTCAGGAACTAAACTAAGGTCAATTCAGGAGAACGCATGGACGCAATCATACTTGCGGGGGGA
>DATHRQ010000115.1:0-2533 GCA_035465095.1 Anaerolineales bacterium
GGGCGTGGGATAGCTCCCACGCACACCCCAAAATCTGACTTTCATTTCGCCTGACATCCTGCACCTCCAGTATACATCTCGCTGAGCGGAGGGTTGAGTAGCCCGAAGGGGTATCGAAACCCGTAGTCGAAGCGTACCTTAGTGTGTTAGAGATTCTTTGCTTCGCTCAGAATGACATTGTTTTCTACTTGTATTATCCTCACGCTGACTTTTTTCTCAAGGAAAGTTTTCGCTGGGGAGGTGGGAAATATTTCACACGGAAAACCTCCGCCCTGACATCGTGCCCGAAGGGTAGCGGAGCGGTAGCGCAGTCGAAGGGCGGAGGTACAAGAAAATACGAAATTTTCTGGTTACACGCGCTTCGACTACAGACCTCGCTTTGCTCGGCCTTCCGCTCAGCGCGCGAGATTTTTTAGAAAATTTGTGCTATACTCCGTTTTATGGCTGTGATCCGTTCTTCCGATATTGGCACCTATCTCTACTGCAACCGTGCCTGGTGGTACCAGAGAGAGGGAGTCGAGTCTGCCAACGTGACCGAACTGGCGGCTGGGACCGAGCTGCACGCCAAACATGGACGCCAGGTACTGGCATCCTCGATCACACGGATGATCGGCTTGATTCTGTTGATGGCTGCAATTGTCCTGCTGGTGGCATATTGCACTGCTCAAATCGTTTGATTTCACAATGCTGTATATCGCTCTCGTCCTTCTTTTTATCGCCTTTATCTTCTTCTGGCAATCAGGCCGCCAGCGGAAGGCGGCCGGGCTGCCCGGCGGACGCATCATCTACACCGACACGCATGGCTGGAATAAGGTTGAGAAACCGCTGTTCAATGCCGCTCTGGGTCTGACAGGCAAACCCGATTATTTGATCGAGCAGAACGGACAGATCATTCCTGTAGAGGTGAAATCGGGGCGTGCGCCCAACGCGCCGTACGATTCGCACATTTACCAACTGGCATCGTATTGTTTGCTGGTCGAGAAGACCTATAAAAAGCGTCCGCCCTATGGCATCATCCATTATGAAGGCAGGGATTTTGCGGTGGAGTACACGCGTGCGTTGGAATCGTCCCTGCTGGATCTGCTTGCTGAGATGAAAAGAGACGAACGCAGGAAAGAGATTCCCCGCTCGCATGAGCAGGTGTCCCGTTGTAAGGGATGCGGTTTTAGGGATGTGTGTGACGAGAGTCTTGCCTGAGTTGTCGATTCTGTTTCCACACGAAGGTATAATCTGGTAGTCATGTCTGAAGCTTTCATCCCCAAGCGACCTGTCATCACAGCGTACCCCAAAAAGCCTGAGGCTTTTGCAGAAGCAGAGGCCATGTCCCGTTATCTGAAGGAAAAGGGGATCGAGGTGCCTTACGGGTCTCTGTTTGACGAAGACCTGCGTAAACGCGTCCGCGCCGGAGAGTTCGATATGCTGATCGCTGCAGGCGGGGATGGGAGTGTGCTGCGTGCAGGACATTTATGCGCACCCAGCGGCATACCGATCCTTGGCGTGAACCTGGGACGGATCGGCTTTCTGATTCAGGTGGAGCGGCAGGAATGGCGCGAGCACTTCGATAAATTGTTGAACGGCGAGGCCTGGATCGAAAATCGTATGATGCTCCATACTGTTCATATGCGCGCGGGTGAAATACTCGGAAGTTGGGATGCCCTGAACGAAGCGGTCGTTGGGCGGGGGCAGTATCTTCGCCCTGTCCGTTTGACCGCTTCGGTGGATGGTTTGCAGCTTACGAGCTATGTTGCGGATGGATTGATCGCATCCACTGCCACAGGGTCTACAGCCTATGCCCTTGCGGCGGGTGGACCGATCCTGCCGCCTGAATTGCGAAATATTCTGCTTGTACCGATCGCCCCGCATCTTTCCGTGGATCGTGCGGTTGTCCTCTCCGAAGGGACCACTGTCAGCATCAATGTTCACAGCGAGAACTCGGTCCTGAGCGTGGACGGACAGCTGCCCATCAATCTTTTGGAAGATGACCATGTAAGCATTTATGCGGCGGATGTCACAACTCAATTTGTCCGTTTTGGGGACCCCGGATATTTCTATAGAAACCTGACTGCACACATGAATGAAAATTCCCTGGGATTGGAACGATGACCGAATCAACACCCGATACACTGTATTGTTATGTACATCCAAACCGTGAGACATCCCTGCGATGCAATAATTGCGAGCGGCCCATCTGCGCTTCGTGCGCAGTCCGCACGCCGACAGGCTATCGCTGCAAGCAATGTGTCAAGGGACACCAGCAGATCTTCAACACCGCCGAATGGTATGACTATTTCATTGGTTTCGTTACAGCAGGTTTGCTCTCAGGGATTGCATCCTTCCTTGTAACGCTCATTGGCGGCATTGGCTTCTTTGGCTGGATCCTTGTGATCATAGGGGCCCCGACGGCGGCCGGCATCATCGCTGAGGTATTACGCTTGGTTCTGCGCAAGCGTCGGGCACGCAATCTGTTTATCACCGTTGCGGTCGGTTTTGTGGTGGGGGCATTGCCGGCCATCCTTCTTGAACTTTTCGTCTT
>DATHRQ010000116.1:0-2675 GCA_035465095.1 Anaerolineales bacterium
GATTATCCCGCAAGAAAGAGCACACCGCAAGTTGACGAAGGTCACATCCTGTGGCATAATCCGCAAAACGTAAAGGCAGTGAAGAGAACGAGTAGATTTACCAGGACTGTCAGCGATTGTGGGAAGGGTGCGAGCCACATCAGACAAGTAAATTGAAAATCATCTCGGAGCCGCGAGCTGAACTCGAGTAAGCGAGCCGAAGTTGTTCTTCGTTATCAAAACAGGACGATAGTGGTCGTCCAATGAGTGTCCGCTTGCTTTCCCCTTCGGGGATGCAGGCAGAAACCAGAGTGGTACCGCGGGAATTCTCTCGTCTCTGTTGAGGTGAGAGTTTTTTTTAATTAAGTTGAAAGTTGCAGGTTGGAACGTTTGAACGTTAAACCTGTGGACCTGAAACCTGTAACTGACGGAGGCAGAATGTTCAAACCTGTAAATTCCAAGCTCGACGTGACTTCGATGGAAGAAGGCGTGCTGAAATTTTGGAAGCAAGCCAAGATCTTTAAGAAGAGCGTTGAACAGCGTCAGGACGGGCCTGAGTATGTTTTTTATGAGGGACCTCCGACCGCGAACGGAAAACCTGGTGTGCACCACGTGCTGGCGCGCGCCTTCAAGGATATGTTCCCCCGTTACAAAACCATGCGCGGTTATCATGTGTCACGCCGCGGCGGCTGGGATACGCACGGCTTGCCCGTTGAGATAGAGGTTGAAAAGCAGCTTGGTATTGACAATAAACAGGAAATCGAAGAATACGGCATCGACAAATTCAACGAACTGTGCAAGAAGTCGGTTTTTACCTATATTCAGGACTGGGAGCGGCTTACCGACCGCATCGCATTCTGGGTCGATCTCGAAGACGCGTACGTGACCTACACCAACGATTACATCGAGTCAGTCTGGTGGATTCTGAAGAACTTTTGGGACAAGGATCTGCTCTACAAGGGCTACAAGGTCGTGCCGTACTGCCCGCGTTGCGGCACGCCGCTCTCCGACCATGAAGTTGCCCTGGGCTACGACGAAGCGACCGACCCTTCGATCTTCGTCCGCATGCCGCTGGTGGACAAGGAGGATACCTCCTTGCTCGTGTGGACGACCACGCCCTGGACGCTGCCCGCCAACGTCGCGGTTGCCGCGCACCCCGATGAAGATTATGTGACCGTGGAGCGCGCGTATAACGGCGGTACGGAGAAATTGATCCTCGTAAAATCGCTGGTAGAAAAGGTATTTGGTGAAGAAGAAGTCAAGGTTGTCGAGACTTTCAAAGGCAAAAAGTTGAAGGGCGTCAAATATCATCCGTTGTTCACGTTCCTGCCACCCGACAAGCCTGCGCATTACGTGGTGCTAGGTGATTTCGTTACAACCGAAGATGGTACTGGATTGGTTCACATCGCTCCTGCCTTTGGTCAGGAGGATATGGAAACCGCCAAAGAACATGACCTGCCAGTCTTGATGACCGTCCAGCCCGACGGCACGTTCGTTTCCGAAGTCACGCCGTGGCGCGGTGTGTTCGTCAAAAAAGCAGACCCAGACATCACAGAGGATTTACACGCGCGCGGATTGTTATTCAAATCGGGCGAGTACACACACACGTATCCGTTCTGCTGGCGGTGCAAAACGCCGCTGCTGTATTATGCGCGCGAATCATGGTACATCCGCACCAGCGCGCACAAAGACAAACTGGTGGAACTGAATAACACCATCAATTGGGTTCCCGATCACGTTAAGCAGGGTCGTTTTGGCAACTGGCTTGAAAACAACATCGACTGGGCGCTGAGCCGCGAGCGCTATTGGGGCACGCCGCTTCCGATCTGGGAATGTGAGTCGTGCAAACACCGCGAAGGCGTTGGGTCGGTGGCTGAAATGTCTGAGAAGGCCGGGCGCGACCTAGGCGAACTCGATCTGCACCGTCCACATGTGGACAATGTCCACTGGGATTGCATGGAGTGCGGCAGCAAAATGACGCGCGTCCCTGACCTGATCGATGTGTGGTTCGACTCGGGAGCCATGCCGTATGCCCAATGGCACTATCCGTTTGAAAATAAGGAGAAGTTCGAGGAGCAATTCCCAGCCGATTACATCTGCGAGGCGGTCGATCAGACGCGCGGTTGGTTCTACTCGCTGCATGCCATCAGTACCCTCCTCAATGACGATGTCTCATTCAAAAATGTAATTTGCCTCGGCCTGATCCTCGATGGCGATGGTCGCAAGATGTCGAAGAGTCTGGGCAATATCATCGCACCGTGGGATGTGCTGCAGGTCAATGGTGCCGACGCTTTTCGTTGGTATCTTTACACAGCATCGCCTCCGGGGCAGGAGCGCCGCTTCTCTTCTGAATTGGTGGGCGAGGTCATACGCAGTTTCACGCTCACGTTGTGGAACGTCTATTCGTTCTTCGTGACCTACGCGAATCTCGACAAACCCACCGTTACCACTGCGCCGATAGCCACCAGCGATCTCGACCGCTGGCTGTTATCCGAACTCAACGTATTGGTCCGTGATGTGACGGATGCCTACGAAAACTATGACGTAACGAACGCGACGCGCCCGATCGAGGGATTTGTGGAGAAAATGTCGACGTGGTACCTGCGACGTTCCCGCCGCCGCTTCTGGAAATCGGAATCGGATTCAGACAAACAGGCCGCATACGCGACCCTCTACACGGCTCTCGTTACACTCTC
>DATHRQ010000117.1:0-7930 GCA_035465095.1 Anaerolineales bacterium
AGCGACGAATATTACGGTCCCGCTGCATTGGTGACCGCGCACCGCTTTGTATTCGACAGCCGCGATGAAGGCGCCTCCCAACGCCTTGAGATTTTGAGCGACACCAACGGAACTGTGCGCTGTCACACCGCCTACAACTGCACGAACGCCTGCCCACGTGATATTCAGATCACAAAGGCCATCGGTGAGTTGAAACTGGCGATGGTGACAGGCAAGTTGGAGTAGTCACAGGCATTTTTAAGAATAGAAGGTTGCCTAAAGCGAATGACTTAGTGTAGCGAGAAACCAGAATCATACAGGCCCTCCGACTTCGGAGGGCCTGTATGATTTATTTTAGCGCGCCGGAGCAGGTAGCAGCAGCAAAATCCCAAGGTGACTATTATCTTCCGCTAGGGTTGCAGAAGGAAAAACCCTGATGTGCACCGGGTACATGCCCACCGGCACCAAGTTCACCCTCGGTGGCGAGCTCAACGATATGGTGCGCAGCATACTCTGCACCGCTCGGGCTGCCATCCCCATCACTATCGTCGCAGGGTCCCGCCCTGTGAGCATAAGCGGGTGTGACCAAAGCAAACGTGAGCATTAATACAAGCGTTAAGACGATCAATTTCTTTTTCATTTTTTACTCCTTATCTTTTTATCTTTGATTTGTTCTATAAAATGCACCTGCTCCAAATGGCTGGCAGCTGACCATGCGCGCTGAATTAATTACCTGGCCGTGTGAGCCTGAAGACCTGGCCTGTGCTGCCGGACGGCCCGGTCATATCGCTGGTGAGGACATACACCTCACCCTGCAGGTCCTGACCAAAGCCCAGTACAAAGTGCCCCAGGCGTCCATCGGGATGTCCCTGGATCAGTAGTTCCTGAATCTGCCATAGACCCTTCTTGCGTGCCTTGGCTACGAAAAGCGAACCGTCAGGTTCAGTAAACTCTCTGCTCCAGTCACCAAAGATATAACGCCCGCGGAATTGAGGCAGCATACTACCGCGATAAACGTAGCCGCCGACGACGACCGCGCCCAGCCCGCCAGGCTGGTGATGGTTGGCATATTCGATCACCGGGTCGATCAACGGATCGCCTGCACGCGGGTGACCCACACCGACAGTATCCGGACACTCGGTCGGAGATTCATGCGGGTCTTCAGCATCAAAGCAGTGCGTCCCCTCTTTCACATTCCAGCCATAATTTCCGGCCTTTTGCACAAGGCTGACCTCTTCCCAGAGTTCCTGCCCGGCATCACCGACCAACAATGCGTGGCTCCCGCCCATATCAAATGAGAAGCGATACGGGTTACGGAAGCCATAGGCGAAGATTTCATCGCACCCATCGGCGCATCCCAGCACATCCGTGAAAGGATTATCAGCGGGAATGCCGTACGGGTCGCCTGTATCCACATCGATGCGCAGGATGCTTCCCAAAAGGTTGTCTGTGATATCCTGACCGTTGCCGCCGCCGTTCGCCTCATACCAGTCTTCGACGTGCCCCAGTTGATTATCGTTCGCCCCGCCTCCATCACCCAGCGAGATGTAAAGGTAGCCATCCGCAGGTCCGAAGGCCAGACCGCCGGCGTTGTGGTTGAATTGAGGCTGATCTACTTCCAGCAGAATTCGCTCCGAGGCTGGGTCAGCCGTGTTGGGATCACCAGCCGAAACCATGAATTCGGATACATGGCTGGTATGGTTGTAGCCGCTTGGGGCTCCATCACGCAGGGGTGCGCTGTAATAAACGAAGAAGCGGCCATTTGTTGCATAGCCCGGGTGGAAGGCCAGATCCAGGAGTCCTCGCTCGTCGAAAAAAGTCTGCAAGGTCACCATTCTGTCGCGAATATCCAGAAAAGGATCTGTGAGCAGTGTTCCATCGGGCATCAGGACCCGGACCAGGCCGACCTGATCGACAACAAAAAGGCGTCCGCTGCCATCCGGCACGGGTACGAGCGCCACCGGGGACGTCAACCCCTCAGCGACCAAATCGATGCCGACTGTAAAAGGATCGCCGATATTGCTTTGTGCTTGCACTGGACCTACACCGCCAAGAAGCAGTGTCAGAACCAGTATAGAGACAGTGAATCTACGCATATATGGTACTCCTCTCCAATTTTCATTAGACGAACTACCCTCGCCCGATCGAAGAAGATCGAGCGACATGACCGCAGACGGGTCCACCGGGCTCGTTGAAGTGGCTGAAATGGACGGCTGGATCGCAAGGACAAGTCCGGCAACTCACCGTTTAGCGGTCGTTACCAATAATGGACCGGAGATTCACGCTGTTGCCAGCGTGCATTTCAGGCATATTAAAATATACGCATGTATGGAAATTACGGATTTATTTGAACAGTGTGGTTTCGAATTTAGTGATTAATGATTAAATAGAGGCCCACCCAGCACCTTTACGCCTGTAGGCTGCGGGCTGCCGCCGGCTGGCTCGATGGTAATGCCCACTGAAGAGTATTCGAGCAGGGAACCGGCCACTCTGATACGTGTGCCCCCATAGCTCTCCTCATCCGTCGAAAATACAGCCCCGCTGGTACGTTGACCGTCACGAATCAGCCAGACCTGATATTGCCGGTCTTCAGAGAGAGGCGGTAATCCGTCCACCACCACGGCCCCATTCCTGCCATCCACGCCGACGAGGACAAACCCGGTGGCACCTGGTGCATCCTCTGTAGCGCTGAGGGGAATCGCCCGCATACCGTCCGGTGTCGTAAGGAATTCCAGCGAGTCGAGTCGCTGCCATAGTGACAAGCCAAAAGCAGCCAGCGCAATGATCAGGCCAAGACTGGCCACGCCCCATACCGGCAGCAGGCGCTCCAGCCAGGGTCGCCGCGTCGCCCGAACAGGCTCGGGCGGCCGGGCTTTTGTCGTCTGCACGCGCTGCATTAGACGATCCTTCAGATCTGTGGAGGGAGATGCCGTGGGTGCTGCGAAGCTCAGATCCCCGACCGTCTCCTCGAAAGCCTGTGACTCGGCCCGGCAGATCAGGCAACCTGAGAGGTGCTGCTCTACATGACGGATTTCTTCAGAATCCAGGCTGCCCAGGGCGTAGGCGGGCAGGAGGTCTAGCACGTGAGAGTCGTCTATCATGGATTTCCTTATTGGTCTTCTTCTGACATATTGTACGTGGATACAGCCTGTGCGGATGTATCCTCACCTTCCTGCTCGTCATGCAGGAAGCCACGCAGCTTTTGCAGGGCCAGCCGCAGGCGTGTTTTGATCGTTCCAAGGGGCTGCTCGAGGGCCTCTGCAATCTGGGTCTGAGTATAGCCGCCAAAGTAAGCCAGCAGCAAGGCCTGTTTTTGATCGACAGGCAGCCGTGCAATGGCGGCACGGACACGTTCGCGGCGCATTGCATGTTCGGCAAGTTCGCCGGGATCCTGGACCGGGAGTGGAACACCTGAGGTCAGTTCGTCCAGGTAGAGCGCAGAATGATCCGGTCGGACTTTGCGACGGCGCAGCACGTCAATGGCGTGGTTGCGGGTGATATGAGTCAGCCAGGTTCTTACTCTGGCCTGCCCAGCACGATACGAAGCCGCCTTCTGCCAGATGCGCATGAATACGTCCAGCGTGATCTCCTCGGCAGTCGCACGGTCTCCAACGACCATCAAGGCCAGGTTGAAGATCAGGCGATGATAGCGTTCGTAAAGTTGATCCAGCGCCCCGGTCTGTACCTGGGCGATCAGGCTGATCAGCTTTTCATCATCGTATTTCTCGTAATCAGAAGATGTCATAACATGTGTAGACCGAAAAACCAAACTTAGAGAGATGGTGTTCGAGAATGCGAGGCATATTGTACCCTTACTTTGCCTCCCCTTATAATCAGCCCATGAATGCCCGTCTTCAATCAACAACGCAAACAAAGATTTACCATTAGCAATAAATTCTCAAAACTTGGGAAATCTTTAGTAAGTATTTTCCAAGTGTTTTGGAAGGGCGCTTTTGCGTACTTAAGATCGAAATAAAAAGTTTATACTATTATTATAAAATCTGGAGGAAAATGAATATCTTAAAACTCGCCGCCTTCTCGCATAACGGACGCGGCGGCAACCCTGCGGGCATGGCATTCTATGATGAAATGCCCAACGAAAAAGAGATGTTGAGAATTGCAAACGAGGTTGGCTATTCTGAAACGGCTTTTCTCGTACAGCAAAACGATGGCTGGCGTGTGCGCTATTTTGCGCCCGAAGTGGAGGTCCCATTTTGCGGACATGCGACCATCGCTTTGGGAGCGGTGCTGGGCGAACGTTTTGGCGAAGGCGAATATCAGCTGGAACTGAACGAGGGGGTAATCACCGTCAGCGCGGAGAAGACAGGGAATGGGTATATGGCAACCCTGCAATCTCCAGAAACATATTCGGAGGATGCCCCCAAAGAATACGTGGATCAAGTTCTCGCGTTATTCAACCTCACCACAGATGACCTGAACGAGGATTTCCCCATCCGCTTTGCAGATGCGGGTGCGAAGCATTTGATCCTCGTTTTAAAGGATAGACAGACTCTTGCGAACATGAAATATCCGTTCGAGCGCGTCAAAGCCCTGCTGGCAGAACAAGGAGTGATCACGGTCAGCCTGCTTTGGAACGAGTCGGATGAAGTCTTCCATGCACGCAATCCCTTCCCAGCGGGCGGCATCTATGAAGATCCCGCAACGGGCGCAGCCGCGGCGGCCTTGGCAGGCTATCTGCGCGATATCGGCTGGCCGGGCAAAAACGAGTTTGTCATTTTGCAGGGAGAGGACATGGGCATGCCCTCCCGTTTATTGGTGAGATTCAGCCCGAAGGTCGGGGAGAGTGTGTCTGTTAGCGGGCAGACGAGATATATCACCAACGATGAATAACAAACAAAAAAAGATCGTGCGCATGGCAACCTTAATACTGCTCGTCATTTCCATGCTGGGACCGTGGATGTTCGATCTCATCAATGTGCCAGCGGAATTTACCTGTGACAAACCCTTTGTCCGTCTGTATGGTGATTTCTGTGGACTTCCATTATCGGGATTTGAGTTCTTAAAATTTTTCATCGGTGGTTATTTCTACATGCTGTTCACCTTGACAACAGGTTCTTTCGTAAACGATCCACGCGAACTTCTTATTGGTTCCCTGTTATTGATCCTAATTCCGTTTTTCACTACCTTATTTTTACTCTGGAAAAAAGAAACGCGTCGCCTCTTAACGATCAACCTGATCGCGTGGATCCTGGCCTTGCTGCCAACCCTACTCATGTTCGTGCTCCTGGCAGTTCAGCGCAGTGGATATACCTTCAGGTTATGGGGTCTCTGGCTTTATGTCCTTGTGGCGATTGGCGCGATTGTTATCGAGTCTTTTGTGATGAAGAGGGGAGAGCGTGTGGCGGTCAACAGCGAGGCGTGAACTACTATATTTCAACTCCTGATTCGCATCTTCACGGGAAACATTTCAAAATCTACCTGTCTTCCATCGAATAGGCGTAAGGATAGTCCGGTTGGTCCTTTTGTATGGCGGCAAATTCCGTTATGCATATTTGTGGAAGATCGGAAACTTCGCCAACCGACGTATGCACCCGACCGATCAGATTCGGATCGCTCCAATGCTTGCGGTCAATGTAGCCGAGGCGATAGTAATCGTCACCGCCTTCATAGCACCAGTCCTGACCGTAGATGACCATCGGTTTTGGCAGCGAAAGGATATGTCTGGGACGCAGCTGCGATAAAGATTCAGGATACCGCCCATTACTTTCGTAATACGATTCAATCGCCTGAACGGTTCTTTGCGCCCGTCTTGCTGTTTCCTGATGAAAGTCAACGCTTTGCGCGATAGCAGAGACCGCTACTAGCAATACAGGTACGATCAAAACATAGAAGATCCCCACTGGCTTTGTCCGATATGGCAGGGCGATGAAAAGCATCAGACCTGAAAGCAGTACCATAAAGATCGGGATAATCAACCATAAATAATTGAGTGGATCATACGTACTGTCCCAGAGCATAAGATCATATATATTGTGCAGAACTTTTATGAGCAGAAGGGCGCTCAACACAAATGAAACTACCGTTATTTTGTCATTTCCCATTCCAGACGATCTTCGGCTTAAGCCTGAAAAAAGCAGAACCGCTGCATTGACCAACGCGAGGGACGGTAACAGAAAGATTATGGTGCTGGTCAATGTGGAAAAGGGACCCATTTCATATCCCCTCGACATGAGCAGGGAGGTGGGGAAGATCAAGCCGATCAGGATGAGCAGCCCTGTCGCGATCCATTCCTTGGAATCCACCCGTTTCAAGACCGCAGGCAGAATCCAAACAAACAACCAGATTAAAAACGCTGGTATAACAATGAGCAAAAAACCGGCGGATGAACCTATCAGTGCGATTATCCCCAGGATTCCCAGCAAAAGAAGTATTAACAACAACAAAATGGATGTTCTTTTCATGACTTGCCTTTCATGTTATTACGGTATATCAGGGACATATCTCTGTAAGCGTAATACCTCTATTTCGGTGTTGCAAACTTCATCAGGAACAGGGTCATCTCCTGCTGTTTTGTAGACTTCTCCCACAAGGTGCGGATCGCTCCAATCAGTATGGTAGACGTAGCCGAGCGTGTAATAATCTTCGCGGCCTTTATAACACCAATCCTGACCGTAGATGATGGCAGGCTGCGGGAGATCAGGCGCACTCCAGGAGATTAGATAACGAAGTTCACGAGGATAAGTACCGTGACGGGCATGGTACGCCTCTATCGCCCGGGTGACCCGCTCCGCCCGAGCCTCTGTAATTTGCCGCAGGTCAGCGCGTGATGTGTAGGCAGCAATCCCGATCAGCAAGCCTGGGATCGCCAGCAAATACAGAAATCCTGTCAGCTTTTGCCTGCCTTCGAGGGCTACCGCCAACATGAGACCGGTAATAAATGCAACCGGAAGTGGTCCAAACACCATCCAGCCAGATCCGATCCCATCGGCTGTGCGGTCCCAAAGGAGAAGCCAGTAGAGGTTATGCATGGATTTGGCGAGAAGAAGCACGCATATAAAAATCGAAACCAAGGCAGACCTGCCAGCCTTTTTGCGCTGTTCATAAAGGTTCCAATCATTTACTGGATCGTTGTTTCTGTATTCTCTATAAAGATTCAATCCAGAATACAGGAGAAAGGCGGCGATGAACAAGCCCAGTGAGGGAAACGAGGATATGACCAACACTATAGGCGTAGCCGTTGGCAGAAGAACACTTCCGGAATCGATCACGAACTTATGAGTTGGCGCAAGGATCAACCCCATAAGAACGATGGACCCGGCATAAATCCATCTGCTGGCGTACTTATGGATACCGTCTGCCGTTTTCATCATGTTTCACATCCTTATGTGAACCCTAACATTATCCCCCATCATTTAATACTTTCATTCGCATTTTACACCAAATTTCTGACTGTTGAACAGAGCGTAACCTGTTGTATGTTCACTTTTTGATTGTATAATCGCCTTGGACTTAATTCCTTAACCGCTTCGTCTGGCGAGAACACGTCGGGAAGAGAGTAAGTTTTAGTGGGCGTATCAACTGTCCCTTTGGAAAAAGGCGTACAGAACACCCGAATCCTAATTACTGGAAAAGAGACCTTTAACGATGCGAATATTAATTGATATGGACGGCGTACTCGCCGATTTTGACGGGGCATTCTTAAAATGCTGGCGGGAACTTCATCCTGAGAAGTTTTTTATTCCACTGGAGGAACGGACGACGTTCTACGTCAAGGAGCAGTATCCGGACGACCTCAAACCATTAGTGAGCGAGATCGTATGGAAACCAGGCTTCTTTCGCGACTTGCCGCCCATTGATGGCGGCAAACGGGCCTTGACCGAAATGGACGAATTGGGATTCGATGTGTTCATTTGCACCAGTCCCTTGTCCACGTATAGGAACTGCGTACTGGAAAAATTCGAATGGGTGGAGGAGTATCTCGGGCCCCGGT
>DATHRQ010000118.1:0-5385 GCA_035465095.1 Anaerolineales bacterium
GAACGGCCGGAACCTAAAATTCCCAGGTCCGAAGCGACCCGCTCCAAGCCGTCGGGGTCGGAGGAGGCAAGCGGCGATAATAACACAACAAGAATGGACATCAACACGCCAGCGACCACCCATCCGCGGCTTCCTTTCGCCGATTCAGATTTTTCACCCAACAGATCAGGGCGTGATTGCAGAATGAATGTCAGCGCAGCGACGGTGATCAGCGCTTCTCCGATCCCGATCAGCGCATGGATGCTCAGCATGGCCGGGATGACGATCTGTAATTTGGCGTATCCGCTCAGCCAGAGCTCCAGGGAGGTGAACAGCGCGCCGGCCATCACCGAAAGCCAGGCGGCCACGCCCGCAACCGACAACTTCAAGGTGCGGTTCCCGCCAGAGACGCCTCTATAGAGTCCATAGCCGATCGCAACGGTGACCAACCCCATGTTCATAATGTTCGCACCCATCACCAGCAGGCCGCCGTCCTGAAAAAGCAATGCCTGCACGGCGATGACCGCCGTCATCACCAGCATCCCAGCCCACGGACCGAGCATGATGGCTGCCAGTACCCCGCCCAACAGATGCCCGGACGTCCCGCCAATGACCGGGAAATTGATCATCTGCGCCGCAAAAATGAAGGCCGCCATGACCCCCATCAACGGGACCTGTTTCTCACCAAGCGACTTGTTCGTCCGTGAGATGGCGACGCTCTGCACAGAGGCGGCGATCAGCCAGCAGACCAATGAGACGGCCAGGCTCAGAAAATTTTCGGGGATGTGCAGGGGGGCAGGTGAGTAATGCATACTAATTCCTTTTTAGTTGTTTTGACAACCCGGGCAAACACCGAAGAAGGTCATATGGCTGTTAATACTGCGATACCCGCTGGTGTTTTCCAAAAGGCGATACAGGCTTTCGAGCAGGGAATGCTCCACTTCGATCTCGCTTTCACATACGCGGCAGACCATATGGTGATGTTCGCTGCCCGCGATCTCGTAGGTCAGACGGCCGCCGGCGTTGTAGGACGGACGGATCAGGGCGTTATCCGCCAGAAATTCGAGCGTCCGATAGACGGTCGGCTCGGTCAGGCCCGGCAGTTCGACCTGCGCCTTTTTGTATACTTCCGTCGGTGAGAGGTGAACCCCTTCATGATGCAGGACGTGCAGGATCGCCATGCGCTGGGGCGTCATTCTAAATCCGCGTGCGCGGAGTTGTGAGGCATACTCAGAGGTACAGGACATAGATTCCCTTATTGCAAGTTTTTACAATAGTGCACAGTATACCCTGCCAGCCTCATTCTTACATTAAAAAATGTCAGCGATTTTTGCTGGCATTTTGGTTGATAAAAGGCGGAATAAAAACGCGCGTTGTAGTCGTGCTTGTAGATCAGCCCAACCTTCGACCCAATCGTCAGTTAATAGTAGGCTTTCTCCAGTTTTCTCTGTTTGAAAACTTTTTGATAGTCAACCCCCCATGCGTTAACGTTTGTGCCATGGACTCGATACTCAGCCAACTGCAATGGCACCCGTCCGAAACGGGTGTGCCTGGCCATACGACGATACAAGTCGGCATCTTCATCAAATCGATAATTTTGATCTCGATATCTGCCTTGAAATATCCCTCTGGCTTCGTTCTCTCGAAACCCTCCCAACTGTTCAAATAAAGCGCGCGTATGCACCGCCTGCAGGTTGGCGATAAAATTATACTTCTGGATCAATAGGTTCGGATTACCTTCCGGATGCCAATGGGGCCTTGGCACACAGACATGCTGTAGGGTATCTCCAACCCAATGAACGACTGCCACTACGACATCGTGATAGGCGAAATCTCCGGGCGCCTCGAATTCAAAGAAGTTGTGCATGACCTCAAGTTTTGATGGATAATAGTATTCATCGTCATCCAAATACGCGATGTATTTTGAGTCGGTCTGGCTCACCCCGAAGTTGCGCGCCTGCACCAGTCCCGACAACTGGTGGTCCTGTTCACGATAGTATTTCAGGCGCGGATCGGTAAACTCCTGTTCAGACTTCAGCGGTGAGCCATCCACGATGACCGCTTCCCAATCCTGGAATGTTTGTGCCAACAAGGATCGGACCGCCTCCCTCAACAATTTCTCACGACCATATGTGGCAATGATAATTGCAAATTTTGCCATGCTAACCTCTACATTTCTTCCGGCGGCCTGCCCAGATATTCAACAACGCCGGAATATCCTGCATTCGATTTCAGGCGAAAATCAGGATCACTTCTGCCACGATCCAAATGTTTCTTGATGAGCTTAGTCAGTCCATAGTTTACAGGGTTCTGATCGTGGCTCAAATTCGAGTTGTGCTTGCGATAGAAAAGGGTGACTTCATCAAGAACAGCCTTGGAAACACCCTTTTCCCAGGCCCTGATAAACCAATCGGTGTCTTCATTATCGGTCAGGGCTTCATCGAAGAGCCCCACTTTGTCAAAGACATGGCTTCGATAGAGGGCGCTCCCAATGTTTATGTAGCGATAGGGCTCAGACGTTACTTTAAATTGATGCTTTTTCGATGAAACTGATCCGTGCAATTGCATCGTCTGGATCAGACCCTGCACGATCTCAACGGTCGGATTTGACATCAAATACCTCGTTTGCAGGTTCAATTTGTGGTCACTCCACAGATCGTCGACGTCAAGAAACGCAAGCATGTCGCCCTGGGCCAGTTTGATGCCCAGATTACGAGCCGCCGATGGTCCGGCATTGGTTTGGCGTACATATTGAACCTCCTTCGAATAGCTGGCTGCAACCTGGGCTGTGGCGTCGGTGGAGCCATCGTCCACAATGATGATTTCAAGTGGTTGATAGTTCTGGGCCAGGACATTTTCAATGGCGCCAGCCAGGAAGGAGACGCCATTGTAGACAGGAATGATGACACTAACGAGATGGATGTTATCAGCCATGGCTACCTGTCCATTTTTGGACGACCTCCATATGCCTTTCAGGCCAGTCCTAGGTCTTGAAGGATCTCCGCCAAACAGATACGGCTGGCCTCGATGGAATAATATTTGTTTATGACCTTCAGACCGTTCTTCGATAACTGGTTCCATAATCGTTCGTTGTGATAAAGGTCTGCAACCGCCCGGGAAAAAGCGACTGGATCGTCAGCAACCAGGATATCCTCACCCTCGGTCAGTGGGATTCCCTCAGCAGCCAACGAAGAAGCTACGACCGGAACCCCATGACTCATACTGAGGATGACCTTGCCATTGACACCCGCACCGTAGCGGAGCGGCGCGATCGAAAGTTTACAATGATCGAAGTACGGCTTTACGTCGGGCACATATCCCGTAATATGCAGCTTATCCGTGGCAAGTTTCTGGAGCCAATCAGGCGGCTCGGGGCCAATAATATGAATGATTTCGTCGCTGATTTGCTCTTCGAGCAATGGATGGATTTTTTCGATGAAATACTGGAGGGCATCGGCATTGGGATGATGCGGGAATGATCCGATGAAAACTACGCCTTTGCGTTCCGAAAAAGGCTGGGCTGACCCATAGACATCCTGAATCATGGAGAGGATGTGAACCTTTGCCCCGGGACATGTCTTATCCAGGACGGCTTTCTCGCTGGGGCTGACGACCCACGTACAGTCCGCGGCATTGACTGCTGCCAGTTCCCATTTTTTGCTGCGCATGGCGATTTGCAGCCAACCGCCTTCGCCTGTTACCCGGGCCCGGCGATATTCGCGCACATGCTGGAGATCAGTTGTGTCAAACACCAACCTGGCATCAGGAGCATGTTTCCGAATGGGACTGAGATACTTGAGGGCTACGGACAATGCGCTCATGATGACCAGATCGTATTTTTGACCGTATTGTTGCAAATGCGCCTCGATCGAGTCGACCGACTCTTTTTCGAGGATATTTACCCCAATGGCCTGCAAAAAGTTGAGCTGCGCCGTCGAGGAGAGCAAGTCGCTGACTGCAAACGTAACCCGCCAGGATAATGCGATAAATATTTGAAGTAAATTGTACATCCGCAGCGAACCGGCATCCCGGTCCGGGGATAAAATGTAACTGTAGATGACTAGCACCTCCTTATTGGCTCGAGTATTATGCTTCAACCTACATCTCCCCTACCAAAAGGCGCCCGGCTGACCATACTCGAAACAGGCATCCTCCTCGGGCTTATAGGCAGCCGGCATATCGATCCACCACTCATTGAAGTAAGCCTCCTGCCACTCTGTCAGGCTTCGCCATTTTTGCCCGATAACGCCGAACACAATCTGCAAATGCCCGCCCAAATCGAGTCCAATCCTGCCCATATTCTTGACGAACGATGCAATCGGGATCCCCAATCCGCCGGCCCCAATCAGGGCTATGTCAAACTCTCTGCGTTCGATTTCGGTCGTTATCTCCTGATATAAGTCCAGGATCGTGTCGTATTTTTCCTGTGTGGCCCGCGCAAACCCATACGGAAACTCCAAGGCCGTTACGTTGTGAGGATAAAACCACTTCTTGTCCAGATTAGACCAGACACCTTCGAAAATATCCTGCCTGGCCCGATCCCTCAAGAGTTTGGCAAACGGGCAGATGATGAGAATCTTTTTATCCCGAAAATAAGGGAGGTAGCAATGTCGTTCATCTCCGTCAATGGACCGATCCGGCTGTTGATCCGTGTAATAGATCAGTTTGTTCTGGATTTGATAATGGTCGATGATAGGCTTTTCCATCGCCACATCCCAATCGTTCAGGTATAGACCGATGCAATCCAGATTACCTACGTGCTTCATATAGAAATCGTTATAGCGCAGGTAAAAGTCAGGTTCTGCGGGGAAAACCCCTTCCTGGGTCAGGCCATGGAAGCATAATCGCTTCTCGAAAATTTTCAAGACCTTTGGATTGGCCATTTTTCGACCTGCTAAAATCGGGTAATACATCCAATGCTTTTGGGACATGCCGAATCTGCCCGCTGCGTAGCCGTGATTTTCGTCAATCGCTTTTTTTACATCCGCTATAAACTCCACTTTATCGATAAGTGGTCGACCCATCTTTTGGATATTGGCCTGCTGTTCAGGGGATAGCCTCAAATCGTCCATTCTTTGATCGTTCATGTGATTCCCTTTCGATAGCGACGGCGATCCAGTGATTTTTTGATAACCTCCGTCAGGGCCCGGTCATACCCGCGAGCGTGATCACGGATCATTGGATTGTGACTGGTATTCGCCTCGTGGATACGCCACAACAGGGTAACCTCATCCAATTGGCGGACCGAGACACCATGCTCCCTGGCCCGGATGAACCAATCGAGATCATCGCCAAAGTATGCCAATGATTCGTCGAAGAAACCCACCTTGTCAAAGACCGGCTTCTTGAACAACGCACTTGAGAGGAGCATGTAGTTTACCGGTTCGGACATTGCCGCAAATGTGC